>JBEBJC010000919.1:0-3641 GCA_040080105.1 Myxococcota bacterium | reverse complement strand
CGCCCCGACCGCGTACGCCCCCTCCTCCCCGACGGTGGGGGTGGTGACCTGGTCGAGCGCGACGATCGGCCGCGCGTCGGGGCCGGTGACCGACCACCAGGTGAGCACCTCGCCGGAGGACCCGAGCTCGACCCGATCGAGCGCGACGGTGACCCCGCCGGCGCCGGGCCGCACGCCCCCCTGGGCCGCGACCGCGCCGAACCCGCGCAGGACCTCCGGGCCGAGTGGATCGGCCGACGCGTCGACCCAGGTGACCGCCCCGACCGGGAGCCAAACCTCGGCCGGGTCGAACGCGGACGAGCGGACCCGGGGGCAGCCCACCAGCGCGACCAGACTCAGCGCGACGGTCGGAGCCGTTACCAGGTCCCGTCGCACTCGCCGGCACATTCGAAGCTCGACAGCTGCCACTGACCGGTGTCGGACGGGAGCTGGAACGCCGCGACGCCGTTGCCGGCGACCGCCCACCAATCCCCCGCCAGCGGGAACCCGTCGCCGCCGTCGGTCTCGACCGAGAACGCGCCGCACTCGGGCCAGTTCGCCGACATCCGGATCGGGCACGGCTCGATGCCGCGCATCGTGCTCGACCAGTTCGCCCCCGCGGTCGAGGTCTCGACCACGTCGTCGCGCTTCATCGTGTCGAGCGTGATTTGGACCGGCGGGTCGAAGTCCTGGAACCCGTCGCCCGCGTCGAACGCGTACACGAAGGTGCCGTAGGTGGCGTTGCTCGCCCACCGCAGCTGGTACAGCAGGTCGCCGTCGACGCACTCCTCACTCGCGGCCACACAGCCCTTGGTGTAGCGCAGCGTGTACACGTTCTCGCCGCCGATCACCTCGGCGACCCCGTCGCTGGTCACCACCATCTTGTACGGGATGGTCTGGTCGGTGCTGACGTAGTTCCACTCCCGCTCGCCATCGAACGGGAACATTTGCCACACCGGCGACCCGGTGAACACCGGGCTGTATCCGTCACACCCGGCCGCGCCCCACAACGCGAGCATCGCACCGATCCGCATGGCTCCTCCGATTGTACGGGATATCCGGACGCTCACCCGCCCGCTACCACGTTCCGTCACACTCGCCCGCGCAGGTGGAGTCGGTCAACTCCCACCGACCGTCCGCGAGCGAGGGGGTGAACCCGGCCACGCCGCTCCGGTCGGCGGCCCACCAGGTGCCGGCCAGCACCCCGCCGTCGCCGGCGTCGACCGCCACCTCGAGCTGCACACACGACGGCCAGCTCGCGGCCATCGCGATCGGACAGCTCGACACCCCGGCGAACGTGCTGGTCCAGCTGCGCCCACCGGACTCGGTGACGAGCGCGTCCCCTTCGGTCGCGTCGTCGGCGGCGAGCGCGACCGGGGGATCGAGCGGGACGTCGTCGATCGCGTGTACCCGCACGCCGGCCGAGGCGTCACTCGACCAGGTGAGTGAGGCGAGCACGTCGCCGGTGGTGCAGGTGTCGGAGTACGTGACGCAGTCGGTCTCGTACCGCACGGTGTACGCGAGCCCGCCGTCCACGACCTCGCCCTCGCCGGACGACCGCGCGACGAGCAAGTACGGGAGCGCATCGTCGGTCGACCGGTACACCCACTCGCGCTCGCCATCGAACGGGAACGCCGACCACACCGGCCACTCCCCTCGATCGTACGGCGGGGTCTCACACCCGGCGAACGCGGTCCACCACATCGATCCCCCAGGCCCGTTCATTGCCGCTGGGGGCGCCCGGCATCACCGGCCGCGGGTCAACCGCCGAGCGCGAAGGCCATCAGCGTGTCGCCGAGCACGTCGATCCGCGCGGCGCCGACGCGCGCGCGATCCTGCTTCGCGATCACCACGGTCACGCCTGCCACGTCGAACACCTCGTCCCGGTCGTTGGGCGCGTCCAGCGCCATCCCCAGCTCGGGGCACCCTCAACCGTAGCCGGAGTGCGCGAGGCGCACCGCCTTGCCGGGGTGGCGGTCGAGCACCGGCCGCAACACGGCGAGGGCGGCGGGGGTGATGTCGACCGTCACCGGTCGACCCACGCGAGCCCGAACGGATCGAGCCACAGATCGTCGGCCACGATCCTCCGCTCACAGCTGACCGGGTCGATCGCGAGCACCGCGTCGGCGGCGCCCTCGGCCCACCCGGTGCGCACCGCCACGAACACCTCGCCGCCTCCGGCGGTCGCCTCGACGAACCAGCCCGGATCGGCCTCGCCGCGCACCCACTCGCCCCGCTCCACGTCGAGGCACACGTGGGTCGACACGCCCTCCGCGTCGACGCCGAGCACCACCCAGCGGGCGCCGACCCCGGCGAACCCGTCGAAGTCGACGCCGAGCTCGGCCTCGGTGAGCGCGACCTCGAGCGCCCCGGTGCGCGGGTCGAGCCGCTCGAGCGCGCCGTCGAGCGCGCCGAACACCCCGGTCAGCGCGACCAGCCGCTCAGGGTCGGACGGGTCGGCGTACAGCTTCGGGTTCGGCCCGACGTCCCACACCTCGAGCACCCCGTCGGCCGACAGCGACGCGACCGCCCCACCGTCGGACGTCCACGCGGGGCGGGTGAGGCGCTGCAGCCCCACGTACGCCCCCGACGGGGTCGCCACCAGCCGGTCCGCCTCCGGCAGCCCGTCGGCGTCGGCCCACGGCGCGAGCGAGATCTCGCCGCGGCGCTCGCCGTCCCACCCGTAGCGGGCGATCCCGTCGCGCTCGTACGCCGCGACCCACAGCTCGTCGCCGACCGGCAGCACGTCGTGCACGTTGGCCCCGGGCTCGGCCGCGAGCTCGATCCGCGGCGCCTCGTACACGCCGGGGGCGTAGTCGCGGATCGAGGTCCCGCCGGTGCGGTCGAACACCACCACCCGGCCCGGGAACGCGCGCACCGCCGGATCGGGCCCGGCCGACGCCGCCGGGTCGCACCGCCGGCCGCTCGCCGGGTCGATCACCGCGAGCGCGCCCGACTCGAAGTTGGTGGACGCCACCACCAGCTGGGGCGCGTCGAGCGCACATCCCGCCGGGTCCGGTCCGCATCCGAGGGTGGCCCACCACATCGGCTGCGGGTAACCCGGCGCGCCGACCTCGGGTTAGCCGGGCGGATGGCACGCACCTGGTTCTCCACCCTCCCGACCGACGCCGCCGCCCGCTGGGCCGCGATCCGCGGCTTCACCCACGCCTGGGGCCTGCCGACCGCGCCCCTGCCGACCGAGGCGGCCCTCGACGCCGCCGCCGAGCGGCTCGGGGGGATGCCCGCGGCGCTGCGCGAGGTGTACCGGGTGTTCGGCGCGGGGGCGGAGGCCCTGTCGGGGCAGGACGGGTGGGAGCCGCTCGAGGCGCTCACCCGGCGACCCGACGGCCGGGTGGTGATCCGGCGCGAGAACCAGTCGTGTGAGGCGTGGGCAGTGGCGCTCGACCCCGCGGACCCGCCGGTGATCGAGCTCGGGGCCGATCGGACCTCGTGCCCGACCTTGACCGAGTTCGTGGTGCAGGTGCTGCTGCTCGAGCGCGGGTTCACCGGGTGGGCCAGCGTTCACGGCTCGGTCGACGACGGCTGGGCCGCCCGCGCCGACGCGGCGATGTCGCGGGTGCCGGTGTCGGAGACGTACTGGGTGTGCACGCCGCTGCGGATCTGGGAGGGCCCGGGCGCGGTGTTGTGGACGACCGAGTCGT
>JBEBJC010000918.1:0-3642 GCA_040080105.1 Myxococcota bacterium | reverse complement strand
GCTGCTCGCGGATTTCACCCGCAGCAGCGAAGTCAATACGTGGATTTCCACGCCGTCCCGGCTGACCCTCGGCTGGAGCAGCGGCGGCGACGTGGAGGACCTCCAGCGCCGGCTGAACGGCGCGGGGGCGGCGCTCACCGTGGACGGGCGGTACGGGCCGGCCACCGCGCGCGCCGTCCGCGCGTTCCAGCTATCCCACGACCTCTCGGAAGACGGCGTGGTCGGCCCCGCCACCTGGCAGGCCCTCCTCGGCCCGGTCGACCCGACCACGATCCGGCCGGAGCCCGAGACGTCGCAGCAGCCGAGCCCGGAGCCACCCGAACCGACGCGCGAGCCGACGGGTGAGCCGACGCCCGAGGCTCCGTCGCCCGCCGCGAGGGCCGCCGAGCTGTTCGGCCGGCTCGACACCCTCCCGCGGGGCAAGCAGATGCCGGCGGCGGTGCGGGCAGAGCTGTACGATGCGACCGAGTTCCTGACGCTGGACCAGCTCCGGGTCGCGTTCGCGCACCGGTTCGCCCAGCCGTTGGTCGACGGGACCGCGCCGTGGACCGTCGATCTGGCGCGCGCCGTGTGGCGCGAGCTCGACCGCCTCCCCGACGACCACGTGGCCGAGAACACGGTGCTCAAGGCGTTCCAGCTGGTCACCGGCACCGGCGGCACCGGACCGTCGTGGGAAGCGCCCACCGTGCAGAACACGATCTCCATCGGATCGGCGAACTCGCCCACGGCGCTGACGCACACGGTGCTGCACGAGGTCGGGCACGCGGTCCACGCGGACGGGCGGTACACCGCGACCGTCAACACCTGGCTCGAGAAAGAGGTCGGGTTCTGGCCGTTCGAGGACGGCGCCGGCGGCCTGCAGGAGTGGGTCCAGGCGCTCGGCGGGTTCGGCACCGCCGACTCGGCCCGGGTGACCGAGATGCTCGAGAGCTACCTCGGCGGCGGCAGCCGGTGGGAGCCGAGCCGCCCGGCGGTCGAGGAGCGCCCGGAGGACGCGGCGGTGTGGGCCGGGGTCCCCGAGGCCGTGCGCAACGCGGTGGCGCAGTCGACGGCGAACTGGCACAACAACTGGTCGAACTTCCAGGCCGGGCCGGGAGGGAGCAAGTACTTCCTCTGCTATTGGTACGGGCGGCCGTATCGGATGGGCTCCGCAGCGAGCGCGGCGGTGTCGGCGATCGGCGACCCGTACAGCGCGATGTCCGAGAAGGAGTTCTTCGCGAACTGTTACGCCGAGTTCTTCGAGGACCCCCTCGGGTTCGCCGATCCGAGCCGGTGGGGTGGCTCGCTCCCCGCGGCCACGAAGGCGTTCTTCCGCACGAACATCCTGGAGCGCCAGCCGTACGCTCCGCCCGGGCCCGCAGCGCCGACCGACGCGCCTCCCAAGCCCACCGGGATGCCCGGCACTCCGTGAGCACCTGGGACACCCACCCGATCGGGTGCGGCAGCTGCGGCGCCTCATTCGAAGTGCCCCTGCTCAAGGGGATGCACATCACCCGCTTGCCCGAGGTGAAGGCCTCGATCCGCGACGGGACGTTCCAGGTGTTCCGCTGCCCGGGCTGCGGCGCCGCGACCGAGGTCGATCGCCCCTCGGTGTACACCGACTTCGACGCCGGGCACTACGTGGGGGTGGAGCCGCGGCGCGGGGGCGACCGCGACGAGGCGAAGCGGCGCCACCGGGCGGTGTACGACCACGCGTTCCTGCTCGGCCCGGCGGCGGCGAGTGAGCTCGCGACCCGGACCGTACACCGGGTGGTGTTCGGCCACCGGGCGCTGCGCGAGAAGGTCCTCGCGTGGGACGCGGGGCTCGACGACGTGGTGGTGGAGCTCGCGAAGGCGCTCGCGTTCGGTCGGCGCGTCGACAGTGCCGAGGTGAGGCTGATCGGCCTGCTGCCCCCCGGAGAGCACCTGTGGTTCGCGGTGTACGCGCACGGGACCCACCCGCCGGTCGACCACCGGGTGGTCCTGCGAAGTGAGTACGAGGGATGCCTCGCCCGGCGCGAGGAGCTCCGCGACGCCTTCCCCTGGGTGTTCGACGATTGGATCGTGGAGGCGAGCCGGGGCCAGTGAAGGCCCCGGGCGAGCTAGGCCAGCGAGAACCCGCCGTCCACCACGTACTCCGACCCCGTCACGAACGAGGCGTCCGCCGACAGCAGGAACGCGGCGACCGCGGCGACCTCCTCCGGCGCGCCGACGCGCCCGAGCGGCACCCGACCCGACAACGACGCTCCGAGCTCGGCGATCGCCTCGGGTGACATCCCCGCGCGACCGAAGAACTGCGTCACGATCGGGCCCGGGCTCACCGCGTTGACCCGGATGCCGTGTGGCGCGAGCTCGCGCGCGAGCACCCGCACCACCGGCCGGAGCGCCCCCTTGGTCGCCGAGTACACCGAGGTGCCCTCCATCCCCAGCTGCTGCACCACCGACGTGGTCAGCACCAACGACCCGCCGCGACCGAGCAGGGGGCGGAGCGCGCGCGCCTGCAGCAGCGGGCCGCGCACGTTCAGCGCGAGCTCGGCGTCGATCTCGGCGGCGGTGACCGCCTCGAGCGGCTCGAACCGCCCCGCGCCGGCGTTGAGGAACGCGCCGTGCACCGCGTTCACGTCGGCTGCGCGCAACGCGGCGACCAGCCGCTCGCCCGCGTCGGGGACGCTCGCGTCGTCCTGCAGCAGCACCGCGGTCGACGGGAGCGAGGCGCGGGCGGAGGTGAGGCTCTCGGGGCGAGAGCCGGTCACCACCACCCGCGCGCCCTCGGCGGCGAGCCGGCGGGCGGTGGCGAGGCCGATGCCGCTCGTGCCGCCGGTCACGAGCAAGGTGTGGGATTCGAAGCGAGACATGGGCACCTCCTGGGCGGCCGAGGCCGCCCGCACCCCTCCGTACGGTGGTGAACCACGCACATCGATTGGCTATGCTCGGCCCATGCCTGTGCAAAAATCGCCCATTGACCTGTCGGACTGGGACGCGCTGCGGGTGATGCTCGCGGTGGCCCGCGCCGGGAGCTTCGCGGGGGCGGCCCGCGCCCTCGACGTCGAGCACTCCACCGTGCTGCGCCGCGTGCGCTCGGCGGAGCGACAAGTCGGCGCCGCCTTGTTCGCGCGGGTGCCCACCGGGTGTGTGCCCACGCCCGCCGGCGAGGCGCTGCTCGAGGTGGCCACCGCGATGGACCACGAGCTGAACGCGGCGATCCGGCGGGTGCAGGGCGCCGAGACCGCCCCCGAAGGACCGGTCCGCCTGGCGGCGAGCGAGCTGCTCGCCCACTTCGTGTTGCCGAGGCTCGGGCCGGCGTTGGTGCGCGAGCTCCCCGGGCTGGTGGTCGACACCAGCGTGAGCTCGACCCTGGTCGACCTCGACCGCCGCGAGGCGGACCTCGCGATCCGCGCCCAGGAAGCCCCCCCCGACCACCTGGTCGGGCGCCGGATCGGACGGATCACCTACGGGGCGTACGTCGCCCGGGCGACGACCGAGGCAGGCCCGGTCGACCTCGGCGCGCTGCCGTGGATCGGGTTCTCCGACGCGATCGCCCACTATCCGAACGCGCGCTGGATGCACCGGACCTGGCCGAACGCCCGGGTGGTCGCCCGCTGTGACTCGACCCTCGCGATCCAGGAGCTCGTCGCGGCGGGGGTGGGCGCCGGGGTGCTGCCG
>JBEBJC010000917.1:0-3642 GCA_040080105.1 Myxococcota bacterium | reverse complement strand
CGCTCCGTGCCATCGCTCCTCCCACCACGCACGTACCAGCGGGAAAGGCCAGGATCTGTCCGACTCTAGCTGCTCGGGGGCACGGGCACGGGCACGGGCTGGGGAGGAGCCGCGGGGCGAGGCCGCTGCGCGGCCTACGCGCCACGGCCTCCCTAGCGCTTCGGGGCGAGGGAGCCGAGCCGCTCGCCCAGCGCCATGAACTCCTCGAGCGTGAACGGGATCACCACCGCCCCGGAGTACATCCCGGACGGATCGGCGGTGAGCGACAGCGACATCGGCTTACCGGCCGGCAGCCCGAACGACGGGATCTGGCCGAGGTCGAACCACAGGAACAGGTGCGAGTCCCCCGCGCGGGCCACGTCGGCGGGGGTGAGCCACGGCTCGCCCGGGCCGAACAGGTCGGGCGAGGTGTACACCCGGAGCCCCCCCTGGACCCCCTCGACGGTGACCGGCTTCGCCGCCACCAGATCGAACGAGGTGGGACCGGTCTTCACGACCACCATCTGCTCCGAGGTGGACGCGAGCTTCTTTGCCAACTTCCTAGCTTTTCTCGCAGACTTCTCGGCTGACCAGTCCTTGGTCAGCGGCAGCTCGGCCGCGACCCCGGGCGGCATCGCGAACAGCGCCACCGTGCCGCCCTCGAGCGGGAGCTTGCGCTTCACGTAGTTCATCACCCGTGCCTGCTCCGGCTCGAGCTCGGTCAGGTCCACGCTGTCGAGCACCAGCCCGAGCTGGACCACCGCCAGCGGCGCCAACGGGCTCGTGGGGACCGGGCGCCGGCCTGACCTCTGCACCTGGTTCGGCTTCGCGTCCGCCAGCTTCAGCGCGAACGTGGCCGACATCCCGGCCGGATCGGCCACCGCCGCGTCCCGGAACGGGGCGAACAGCGCGAGGCTCGCGGGTGGCGCTTTGTCGGATCCCTTCAGCGCGAACGCGACCGCGCACCCGCCGGTCTCGGGGATCACCGACAGCACCGCCGGATCGATCGCGACCGGGCTCGGGTTGCTCACCTCGTCGTACAGGTGGATCCGTCCGTCGCGCGCCTCGATCCACATCACGTCCGCGTCGGTGCCGAGCTTGCGCCGCGCTCCGTCGGCCACGACCTCCTTGCCGACCGCGGCGGCGAGCAGCGCCGAGAACTCGTCGAGCCCCAGCGGGGTCTGCAGGGTGAGCCTGCCGTGAGGGTCGCCCTTCTCGCCCTTCGCGGGCAATCCCCACATCGACAGGCTGAACCCGCCGGTCGCGCCGACGATCTGCTGGAGGTCAACGTCGAACACCTTCGTCAGGTCGTTCGATTCGCCCGCCAACGACGACAGCCGCTGCATCGAGGACATCACCTCGGCGGCCGAGCTGCAGCTGATCGCGAGCTCGGGCTTCGGTTCGGTGGCGCGGACGAGCTCCTCACGCAGGTTCGCCGCGAAGGCGACGCCTCCGATCGACCACATCGGGACTCCAGGGGGTCAGGGGGTTTCGATCTCGGACCCGGCCGAGAACCGCACCGAGACCTGATGCACCGTGGCGCCGAGGCGCAGGTCACCGAGCGGCACCACCAGGCCGTACTCGATGGCTCCCCCCGCGCTCGTGTACCCGATCCCCGCGGTCACGGCGGAGCCGGCGGAGTCGTAGCGGAACCCCCCGCGCACGGCGGCCGCGCTCACCGGGACCTCGATCCCGGCCGCGACGAGGGGTGAGGGCGCGCTCCATCCCTCGAACCCGGCGTCGAGCTCGAACGACGGCACCTCGCGCGGGGCTCCCCCGCGGCCGCCGCTCGGCAACACCCGGGTCCCGAGCCACACCTGTGGCGGTCGATCCCCCGGGGCCACCGCGAGCAGGTTCCGCCCCGACGCGCCGATCACCCACCCGTCGATCGGACGGGCCGCCACCCCGACATGGCCGTCGATCGAGGTGTACTTGCCGTGGCGATCGGTGTCGAACAGCCCCACCGCCACCCCGAGCCCGACCGACAGCCGCCGGTCGAGCAGCGGCACCGCGGCGCTGGTGGTGAACTCGTGGGAGCGGACCTGGTTCGAGATCTCCGCCCCCTGTTCGATCCACCCCGGCAGATCGGCCTGCGTGAGCTCGGGCTCGATCCGCGCGCCCGAGTACGCGAGCCCGAGGGCCAGGTACGGGCTCGTGCGGGCGTCCATCGCGCTCGCCCCCCACTCGAGACCGTTGTCCGGTCCGTAGCGGAACAGGCCGGCGAAGTCGTACCGCTCCTCGAGCGCGAGCGTGCCCGGGTTGAGGGTGATGCCCACGTTGTCGTCGGGCGCCGCCACACCGGCCCCGCCGCTCGCGACGACCCCGCCGCCGACCACGTCCGCGGCGAGCGCGAACCCTCCTGTCCAGATGGCGAACACAGCCAGGCAGTACCCCATGGGGCCTGCGCCGGCCACCTCGACGACCGACGTTGACCGTCCCCGATCCTCGGAGTAAAGAGGCCGGTCCCCCCACACCGACACCGGAGGCCCCGTGGAAGCCGAACGGCTCGACGATTTTCGCAAGCTGTTGCAGGACCGACTGGCGAGGCTGGAAGCCGGCTTCGGCAGCCGCCTGGGCGAGCTGGTCGACCACCGGGACATCCTGGCGGACACCACCGACATCGCGAGTGAGGAGTCCGACCGGGACATGACCTTGCGGATGCACGACCACGAGCGCAAGCTGGTCGACGAGATCCGGTCGGCGCTGAAGCGGGTCGACGAGGGCGAGTACGGCGTGTGTGAGATGTGCGGAGACGACATCGGCGAGCGCCGCCTGCTGGCCCGACCGATGGCGACCCACTGCATCGACTGCATGACCGAGCTCGAGACCACCCAGCGCCGCGAGCCCCAGGCGGTCTAGGTCGCCCGGGCGGGAGCGTGAGTGTACGTCCAGGTCGCCCTGGCGAGGCCGTTCGGCGGCGAGCTGACCTACGCGGTCCCCGCCTCGATCGGGGAGCTCGGCCTCGGTCACGTCGTGCTGGTGCCGCTCGGGAGCCAGGGCGAGACCGGGTACGTGGTGGGCACGACCGACACGCCGGCGTTCGACCCGGCTCGGATCAAGCCGGTGTCGCGCCTGATCGACCCGGTGTCCGCGTTCGACGCGGAGCAGCTCGAGTTCTTCCGGTGGGTGGCCGAGTACTACCTGGTGCCCCTCGGGCTGGTGATCCACACCGCGCTGCCCTCCGGGTTCCGCGCGAAGGTGGTGCGCGGGCTCGCGCCGACCGACGAGGGGTTGCTCGCGCTGACCCGGCGTGAGGTCGCCGACGCGCCGGCCCTGGTCCTGCGCGAGGTGGTGGCGCGCCCGGGGCTGACCCGGCGGGGGCTCCACCGCCGCCTCGGCGACGAGCTCGAACCGGCCGACGCCGATCGCCAGATCGACGCGGTGGTGCGCGCCGGGTGGGCCGAGTGGGTGGAGCGGGAGGTCGGTGAGGCGAAGGGGCGGGTGAAGACGATCCGCCGCACCGGCGCGGACCTCCCGCCGCCGAAGGGCGCTCGGATGTCGGCGGTCCTCGGCTCCCTCGCGGACGCTCCGCGCGACCTGGCGGAGCTGCTCGCCGAGCACGGCGACGCGGCGCGGGCCTCGATCAACCGGCTGGTGGCGCTCGGCCACCTGGCCGCGGGCGAGCGAGAGGCGCGGGACGACCTGCAGGACGCGCGTCCACAC
>JBEBJC010000916.1:0-3642 GCA_040080105.1 Myxococcota bacterium | reverse complement strand
GGTCGGCCTCCCCCACCAGCACCGCCGCCACCCCGCCACGCTGGGCGACGTTCACGACCTGCTTCTGTGACACCCGGCACAGGTTCCCGAGCCCTCCCTCGGTCGGGGCGAACCCCATGACCACGTAGAACGGCTCCTCGTGGACGTGCCCGTCGTCTCCGATCACCGGGAACTCGAACACGGGGATCTCGGTCAGGCGCTGCACCACCCACGAGCGGGCCGGGTCGTCGGCGCTGGCCACCGCCTCGTCCACCGCCGCGTCCCACTCGGCCTCGGACGCCTGCGACCCGAGCAGGATCCCGGCGCCGCCATACCCGCGGTTCGGCTTCAACACCAGGTGCTCGCGCTCGAGCCGCATCCACGGCAACAGGTCGGCCTGCCGCCCGTCGGCCAGCGACACCCGCCGCTCGGCGACCCGCCGGGTCCACAACACGTGCCGCGCGAACAGTCGGCGTTGCTCCGGGCTGAGCCAGCGGTCGGCGAGGTCGGGATCGGTGAGCACCTCGAACGACGCCTTCTGGTCGAGCTCGGCCCCGATCGACGACACCATGCGGTTCTCGCGGAACAGCGTGCGCATCGGCTCGAGGTCGTGGCCCTCGGCCTCGAGCGCGAGCAGGTCGACCAGGTCGTAGTCGCGGTACGCCACGTCGACCTTGTGATCGAACGCCCACACCTCGCCGTCCACCAGCCGCAGGTCTCGCGGGTCGGCGTGGACCATCTCCACCCCGAACAGCTGGTGCAGGTGCTCACACAGCGCCGACTGCTCGACCGGCCCGCCCGAGACGTAGCAGGGCTCGAGCAGGCACAACGCACCGCCCCCGAGCCCCTTGGCGCGCTGGTGATCGACCAGCAGCTGCAGGAACAGCTCCCGCTGGTCGCGCGGCGCGGTGATCCGCAGCAGCGGATCGAACGCCGACAGCAGCGGCACCACGTCGCGCATCACCAGCGACTCCGACACCGGCGCGATGTGGATCCCGCCCACCCCCGACAGGTTCGACTCCACGAACCGGAGCGTCTCGCGCCAGTGGGCCGAGGTGGGGTCGAACACCGCGTCGAGCCGGGCGTACACCGGGTTGTCCGCCGCGTGGGACGGGTGCCACACGTCCCGGAAGAACGCGTCCTCCTCCGGCGCGATCCGCACGATGTCGCGCACCTGTGGATCCGCCAGGTACCAGGTGGGCAGCTGCTTCAACGCGTTCACGATCTGCAGGGTCACGTGGTGCAGGTACGTCATCTGCTCGGGCAGCACGCACAGCGGGCGGGGGAGCACCCGGATCGCCTCGACCCCGCCGTCGCGCTCGTACACGAGGCCGGCCTCGCGCGCGTCGCGGCGGAGGCGCGCGTCCATTCGCTGCAGCACGTCGGGCGGGAGCGCGCCGAGCGCGCGCCCGATCCGGCCGTGTAAGCTCCGGCCGGCGAGGGCCAACAGGTCGTCGGGAGTTCGCATCCGGCGACGTTAACCCGCCGGCGGCCTGCGGATCTGCCGGCCGCGACGGTTCGGCGACGTCGCGGTGACTGAGGGTGCGTGCCGGGCCTCGGAGGGCTACTGTGGCACCCCGATGGAGGTCCCTGTGACGACTCGGCATCCCTGGTCCCCGTTCTTGCTCGCGCTGGCCCTGGCCTGCAACGGCCCCAAGCCCATCACCACCGACTCCGGCACGACCGACGCCGATGCCGACACCGACACCGACTCGGACGCCGACTCGGACACCGACGCCGACACCGATTCGGACGCCGACGCCGACACCGACACCGACGCCGACACCGACACCGACACCGGTGTGCTGGACTCGATCTACGACCTGCAAAACGACCTGATCGCGACGCTCACCGAGGTCACGATCGAGGGCGTGGTCACCGGCGCCACCTACAACGGCTTGTACGTGCAGGACCCGGCGGGCGGCCCGCGCTCGGGCATCTGGGTGTACGCCGGCAGCGACTGGCAGGCGGCCTACGGCGACGCGGTGCGCGGCGACCGGGTCCAGGTGTCGGGGCTGTACGACGAGTACAACGACCTGTCCGAGCTGTCCCTGGTCGACTCGGCGACCCCGTCGATCACGAACCTCGGCGCCGAGCCCGAACTCACCCCCGCGGCGGTGAGCGCCGCCGACCTCGCGGTCGCGGCCGAGGACTGGGAGGGCGTGTTGATCACGGTGGCCGACCTCACCGTGACCAACCCCGATCTCGGGTTCAACGAGTTCTCGGTGGCCGACACCGCGGGCAACGGCCTCGTGGTCGACGATCAGCTGTACCTGTACCCCGGCTTCGCCACCCTGACCGCGGGCACGACGTTCGCCGCGATCACCGGCCCGCTGAACTACACGTTCGATGCGTTCAAGATCGAGCCGCGCGACGACGCGGACTTCGCCGGCGGCGTCGTGGACACCGGTGACACCGGCGTGATCGAGGACACGGGCGCGGGGACCGGCGACACGGGCGTCACCGGCGACACGGGCGCCACCGGCGACACCGGCGCCGTGGGAACCACCGGCGACACCGGCGCCGTGGGAACCACCGGCGACACTGGGGCGCCGGTGGTGCTCGGCACCCCGATCGGTGACATCCAGCAGGGCCTGGTGGCGCTGAACACCGAGGTGCAGCTGGTGGGCAAGATCGTCACCGGCGTCGGGGCGAGCGGCCTGTTCGTGCAGGAGCCCGCCGGTGGCCAGTACTCGGCGATCTACGTGTTCCTCGGCACCGGGTGGGAGGCGACGTACGGCGCGGTCGCGCTCGGCGACGTGGTCGACGTGGACGGCAAGTACGTCGAGTTCAGCACGTTGACCGAGGTCGACGTGAAGACCAGCGCCGCTCCGCGCCTGGTGGTCACCGGCACCGCAGCGCTCCCCGCTCCGCTCGTCGCCACTGCGGCCACCCTCGGCGACGCCACCACCGGCGAGCCTTACGAGAGCGTGCTGGTCCAGGTGCAAGGGGTCGAGGTGTCGAACCCGAACCTCGGGTTCGGCGAGTTCGACCTGATCGACACCGCCGCCCCCGGCACCCCGGTGGCGGTCGACGACCTGCTGCACGTGTACTCGGGCTACGCCACGTTGGCCGCCGGCACGCCGTTCACCTCGGTCACCGGGCCGCTGTACTACTCGTTCGGCAAGTTCAAGATCGTGCCGCGCGACGAGACCGACCTCGTCCCCTGATCGCGGGCCCGATCCCACACGAGCCTGAGGTGTGGCGCCCGTGGGTGCGGGAGCACCTCGGGCGCAGGCGGAGTGGCCGCGGCCTGCGCCGCCATCCGCGCCTCGGCCAGCCGATCGTTCACCGCGTCGGCGAGGCTGCGCGCCACCGGCCACACGAGCACGAACCCGCTCGCCACCGCCGCGGCGCCGCACCCGCCGAGCAACATCCACCGCCGCTCGTCGACCACCCAGTCGGTGGACGACAGCCAGATGCACGCCCCGATCGCGGCCACCTGCACGAGGTACGCCGACAGGCGGACGAGCATCGTCCGATCGCGGTGCGGTCCGACCTCGGTCCTTCCGATCGCGTCGAACAGCGGGAACTGGGGCTGGGCCACTGCGCCTCCTGCCGCGCCTCGCGACGCGGACGAACGAGCTACGCCCCGATCGTGCCCCGGATTTCAGCGCCTGGGTTTCGTCGACGTTGCACGCCGACGTCGCGCGAGCCCCACAG
>JBEBJC010000067.1:0-16101 GCA_040080105.1 Myxococcota bacterium | reverse complement strand
GTGGGCCCCGGCCGCCGCGATGTGGCTGGCGATCGGCGCCTGGTCCGGGTTGGGGGTGGTGCCGGGCGCGCTGCTGCTCCGGCTCGCCTGGACCGACCCGCCGGAGGACCTGGACCAGCTCGCGACCGCGCTCCGGCGCCAGCGCGACGCGTGGGCGGCGCTGGCGATCTGGGGGCTCCCGATGGCGGGGCTGGGGCTGGTGTGGGTCCGGGCCTGGGCCGGGAGCGTCGGGGCCTACTGAGGCCCGGTCACCGACCGGCGAACTCGACGGGGCCACCCCGAAGTGCTCGCGGAAGCTGGTGGAGATCCGCCAACGCTCACGGGTCGAACAGGTCCGCGCGGCCGAACAGGATGTGCACCGACCCGGACGGGTGGCCGTCCTCCACGTCGTCCGGGGCAGAGATCGCGAGCTCGGCGGCTCCGTCACCGGTGAGGTCCCCGGTCCGCAGGAAGATCCCGAAGAAGTCGCCGGTGCCGGGACGTTGGCTGTTCCGGACCTCGAACGCGGCGTCCTCGGGCGCATACGTGCCGGGCGCCAGCGGGCCGCGGTACACGAGCACGCTCCCGTCGAGGGTCCCGAGCGCCGGGTTGCCGGGACGTCCGACGATCAGGTCCTCCGCCCCGTCACCGTCGAGGTCCGCCGCTGCGGACGACACGCCGAGCCGCTCGAACCCGTCCGCCCCGTGGATCGTCCAGTCGCTGTCGGACGCCAGGTGGGCGCCGGCGGTGGGGCCGCGGAACGCGTGGAACGCGCACGACCCGTAGACCATCGCCGCGCCGGTCAGCAGGTCGGCTTGCCCGTCGCCGTCGAGATCCCCGGTCGCGACCTGGTCGCCGAACCGCCCGATGTACTCCTCTCCCCGGTACGTCGCCTCGGCGATGTCCCAGATCCGGAGGTCCCCGTCCGGCGGATCCGACAGGACGGCGATCTCGCCCACGGCGTCGCGGTCCTTCGCCCCCATCACGAGGTCGGACACCCCGTCGCCGTCCAGGTCCGCGTCGTTCACAATCCCGAGCTGGACGTAGTCGCCGGGATCGGCGCGGTACACGGCGCGAGCATCGAGCTCGGTGTGCGCCCCCAAGAGCGGCAAATCGAACAGATGAACCTCTCCGGCGAACCCGACCCCGTAGCTCCCGGTCCACAAGAACCGGCCGCGCGGCAGCGACCAGATCCCCATCTCCGTCGGGAGCAACGCAAAGGTCGACACGGACGACTCGGTGATGGTGCCGACCGTCTCGTAGGGGCCGAGGGTGTGATCGGCCGGGTACTCGAACGCCGCCACGTCGTAGTCGTCCGTGTTCAGCGGGGCCGAGATCAGCAGGTGCCCGTCGGGCTCGTCCCGCACCACCGAGTACCCGAACCAGGCCTCCGCCTGCAGTCCCTCGTTGACGGTCGCGCCGACCTCCGACTCCGCGAGGCGCCAGCTCTGATCCACGAGCGGGCCGGACTGGACCTCGGCCTCGACGACGTCGACGCGCTCGTCGGGCTGGTCCCCGCCGGTGCCATCGACGTTTCGCGTCTCGCCGATCACCAGCTCCAGCTCGGGGTCGTCGTCGAGCTGGTCGAACTGGACCGACCACCCGGCCTGGAGCGACCACTCGCCGGTCAACCGGACCTCCGGGACGCGGAACACGTCCGTCGTCGGCGAGGTCGGGACTGTCGAGGTGTCGCCCGTTGGCGCCGCCGGCGCCGAGTCGTACGGAGAGGTCGTCGCCGTGTCCGTCGTCGGGCGCGTCGGATCCGGCGGCGGCTCACGGTGGCAGGCGAGGGCGAGGAGCGCGGTCAATGGTCCACCGCGGCGCGCTGCTGCAGGTGCGCCAGATAGATCCGGCTGTATGCACCGAACCCCGCCGCCGCCGTGTTCCACTGCTGGTAGGGGTCGTCGGTCGTGCTGGGCGTCGTCCCGTCCGGGTCCCAGGTGCTCGGGCCTGCGGCCAGGAGCAGGGTCATGATCTCCTCGGCAGTCAGGTCGTTCGCGTTGTTGTTGATCGAGTCCGAGCCGTAGGCGTACAGCCCCCACCCGTAGTGGACGATGTCGTACTCGGTGGTGTGGTTGGTCGCCGCACCCGTGCACCCGTTGTGGTTGTACACGTCGTTGAGCCAGTCCTCGCCGTCGGTGAAGTCCGGCGCGGAGTTGTCGGGATCTCCCCAGCACGGCAGGCTGAAGTTCGCCGGGTAGTCCGTGATGCCGTCCAGGTCCACATCCAGGTTCTGGGTGTTCCACCACTCACAATCTCCGCCGACCTTCGCGTTCCACGTGATCATCGCGTACCACCACGCGATCCCCTCCTTGAACGCCTGGGCCCACCACTTCCGGTTGAGGTTGTCGCCCCCGTCGCAGCCGGAGCTGCAATTGCACACGGCGCTCGCGATGGCGGTCTGCTGGAGCATCAACGCGTGCCCGATCTCGTGGGCGATCACGTACTTGTCGGCCTCAGCCGCGTAGTAGATGTCCCTGCCGTCCCCGGACGTGTAGTTGCAGAGGAGGGTGCAGTCGTGCAGGGTGATGGTCTTCCCGGTGGCCCCGAGCTTGTGGTGGTGCACCGCATACGCGGCCGCCACCAGATGCTGGCCGCCGGCGCTCAGCGGGATGGTGTTGTTGATCGTGCCCGGTCCATTGATCCTGACCGGTCCGAAGGTGTAGGGGTTCAGATCGGCGTGGGTGATGGTGTTGCCCTGGACCACGGCCGTCGGGCTGATCGTCAGGAAGTACCCGCTGCCCAAGGAGAGGCCGGTGACCGTCGTGCACCCAGCGTCCGCGTCGTTCTCCGACAGGGTGCCGGTCTTCCACACGACCGGGTTGGACGACGTGAGCACCCACTGGAAGCCGCGGGCGGCCTTGTTCACCGAGTTGTCGAGCCAGAAGTCGCCGCCTTCGGACGCGTAGGGGTAGTCGACGTCGAGGTCTACGCAGAAGGTGACGTCGAACGCCCATGCCGTCGACGCGGCGAGCCAGAACCAGAGCGCGAACAGGAGGCTGGTCATGGCTACTCCCGCTTCGCGTCCGCGGAGAACCGCGGCGGGGACGCCCACGCATCGGGGCTGAGCGCGTCGCCGAACGCGGCGCGGACCTTGTCGGAGAGCAGGCCGTTCGGCGCATCCTTGCCCTGGCTCACCTCGTCCCACACGACCGGGGCGAACGACGCCCCGAGCGGCCAGGCGAGGAAGCTGGCCGGGACGGGGATGT
This sequence comes from Myxococcota bacterium, assembly GCA_040080105.1. Classification (GTDB taxonomy): domain Bacteria; phylum Myxococcota_A; class UBA796; order UBA796; genus JACKER01. The sequence goes on along the minus strand of JBEBJC010000067.1, from coordinate 12,913 downwards.
ACCCGACGAGCTGCCCGTCCCGGAGCACCTCGAGCCGGAGGTGCAGGACGGTGACGTAGTCCAGGGCGAGCGCGTCGAGGTACGCCTCCGCCGGGGCGTCCACCCGAAGCGCGACGAACCCGTCCGGCACGGAGACGGGCTCCTGCACCCAGGAGAAGTGGAGGTCCGCGAGCGTGGCCTCCGCCTGGATCTGGACCGTTACGCCGCCTCCGGGCTCGACCTCGCTCGTGATCTCCAACACGCCGTCGTCCGCTGCTGCCCAAGTGGCCGGCGGCAGCCCGTGATCGGCGTCACAGTCCTGTTCTTGGGCGAAGACCACCCCCCCCCAAACGGCGACCCAAACCATCCAACCTCCCAATCAGCCCGCTGGTGGGGAGCTGCACCAGGATACCGCGACCCGCCAGGACCGCAATCCCGATCCTGGAAAATCGTCCCGCGTCGGCCTGGAGCCGTTCGGCGAGGGTCTCGACCCGAAGAACCCCTTTTGGGGGCCGATCGCCTCCTCGGCGTCCCGTAGCGGGGCGCGGCGCTGATGAGCCGCTGCGGTCCAAGCGCTGCGGGCGTCTGGATCCATCACAAGACCGCCGCCCGGGACTCCGTCCGCCGCCGCGACCGAGGGCTCGGGTCGAAACAGGTCCGCGCGGCCGAACAGGATGTGCACCGACCCCGACGGGTGGCCTCCTGGCGATGGGTCACGAATACGGAACGTCGTGGTGAACGTCGTGATCTTGTCCCTGTGCTCGATCGTCGGGTGGGCGACCTACTGACTGGGCGCCTCCAGCCACCGCCACGACCAGCATTCGCTCACCGAAGCAGTGGCCGGTGGTCGCCATTCGGCCCCGGGGTGAGGTGGAGCAGCTGGCCCGGCTCGAGGACGTTGATCTTGTGCCACTCGCCCTTCCGGATCACGCAGGCCTGCCCCGGACCGAGCTCGATTGGCTCGGTGGATGCGGTCTCGAGAACGACGCGCATTTTCCCCGAGAGTACGACGAGGATCTCGTCCCCATCGGGGTGAACTTCCCCGTTGTGGGGCGCATCGTGGCTCACCGTTTCGATGCCCAAGGTCAGCCCATCGATGCGCTCAGGAGGTCCCGGCTTCCGCCTTCGTGTGGTCACAGACAAATCCCGGTGAATGTCGAACGCGAGGCCGGCAATCTCTACCTTGGTGACCGTCATCTCTTCTCCGGATGTGAGACTTCGCGAACGACCCGGGACCTCTTGTGAATTCCGCAGGACGAAGTCCGAGGACCGACAGTTCGCGAACCCGTCGGTCTCGGTCGTGGGAACGCAGCGTGCTGCGACGTTGCTATCTCATATGGGCGAGGACGTTGACGAGCCGGCCGAAGGGGTCACGGACGAAGAGCCGGCGAACGCCCCACGGCTCATTGAACACATTTCGGCCGTGTGCGGCCGGAGAGGAAACATGCGCATCGCTGCCGGTGCGATGCTGATCGGGCTCGCTGGTTGCCCCGCGATCCAGCCGGCGCCTGCCGACGCCGCGTCCACGACCGGTGCCACGCGCTGGGAGACGTTCACCTACGACTGTGTTCCCGGCGAGGACGGGCCGATCGTCATCGGCCAGACGACTCCGGACTTCGCGGCGTTCGTGATCAACATCCGCCACGACTCCAGCGACCCCGACGAGCCCTGGCAAGTCGAGGAAGGCGACGCCGAGGTCCACCCCTCGGGCGAGATCCGCGCCTACTGCTGGGAGAGGTACCCGTACAGCTGGCGGGTCGCCGTCCTCCACGTCGACTGACAGGGCGAATCGGGTCCCGGAAGCGACGTCCTGGCTGTAGCGACCGTACCCCAAACGACCTCCCGGCCCCAGCGTGCCTCAATCCGACCCACGTGCGATAGCTTCCGCGGATGGTGATCGTCCGCGCCGAACCCGAACGGGTGGTCCACGCATTGCTCCAGGTGGCCGACCTGGCGCCGGCGCCCGACGGGCCGGTGCGGATGTACACCGCCGGCTCCTGGGTCGCGGTGGAGGGCCTCACCGGCGAGGTGGCGCGGTCGGTGGCGCTCGTCGCCGGGGAGCCCGCCGCGATCGTCGAGGTGGGCCCTACCGGCACCGTGCACGAGGCCCTGAGCCGCCGGGTCGGCAGCGAGTGGGTCGACGAGGCAGCCGAGGTGGAGGACTGCCTGGACGAGTGGACCGACGGCGAGCGCTGGAAGGTGGCCCACTTCGACACCCCGTACGAGGCCGACCTCGGCGTCTGGCTGCTCGACGGCGCGGACGAGTTCGTGGGGGACCCTATCGCCTTCGCGCCGGTCGTCCCGCTCCCGCCCCGACTCGCTGGCGTGGTGGCGCGGATCCGCGCGGGCGCGACCTGGAGGGTCGCCGAGGTCGAGGGACGGCTCGCCCTGCGGGCCGAGGGCGCCGACGGGTCGCGGGAGCTCGTGTTCGTCGACGCCGACGAGGTCGACCAGGTCCGGGCCGCGGTCCAGGCCCCCTCGCCTCCCCCGCGCGCGACGACCACTCCGACCGCGACCTGGTCCGGGTCGGCGTTCACGGTCGAGGAGGGCGGCGCGGTCCTGATCTCGGGCCGGGTCCGGCGCGAGGTCGGCCGGTACGGTCCGCTCGACCAGGCCGCGATCTGGGTCGCCGACTGCCGCTCGCGGGTCGACCCCGTGCGCACCGCCGAGCTGGTGGAGAGCCTGGTGGTGGCGCCGCACCGGGCCGAACTCGGCGCGATCGACGCCGTTCGGGTGCTGGTGGGAGGGCTCACCTTCGACTCGGACCCGCCCGCCCGGACCGAGGCCGTGGACCTCGGGGAGCTGGCTCGCCGGTTCCTGGCCCTGGCCGAGCGTCACGGCCTGATCCGGCTCGAGCCCGATCTCGAGGGCCTCGATCAGCAGGTGGCGCAGCTCGTGGACCGGTGCCGCCGCCGCTCGGCCGGGACCGACCTGCGGAACCTGATGACCGATCACGCTGGCGTGGCCGAGCTCAGCGACCGGGCGAACCCGCGGGCCCTCCAGGCGCTGCTCGTAGACGCCGCCACCGCGCTCCGCGGCGTAGCCCCTTCGTCCGTGACGGGCTGGTTCTGATGCTCCTCGCACTGTGGAGCTGCCAGGACCCGCCGCACGACCGCGGCCCCGACGACGACCCGGCGTTCGTGACCCCACCCACCACCCCGCCGATCCTGCCGCTGTGCCGCCCCGATCCCGACGTCCGGGTGGAGGCGCTGACGGTGACGCCCACCGGCTTCTTGCGGGCCGAGGTCGCGGTGACCCTGTCGGCGCTGACGTCCTGTACCAGGCGGAGTGCGAGGAGCGCGGCACCCGTTTGGCGCGGCAGGAGCTCGAGGAATACCTCGCGTGCCCGCTGCCGGAGCACGGGTTCGCGCTGCTCCGGTGCGACGGGTGCGGAACCGCGAGGGCGGTGGCGTTCTCGTGCAAGCACCGCGGGTTCTGACGAGACGCTGACCGGGTCGCTGCGATCGTCGACGCCGGCACCACTCCGGGACCAGCGCGATGACCGGGTACGGGACCTCGCCCGAGCGGACCTTCGCCTGGACCGCGCCGGCGGCCGGGGATCGAGCTCGAGTGCAGCGACGACGCCGCCGCCGGCTCCACCTCCACCGTCGAGCTGGTCCTCGGGGCCGGCGATCCGTTGGTGATCGTGGTCGACGGGTACGGCGGGGCCGCCGGGAGCTACTCGTTGACGGTGCAGTGACACGGCCCGCGGTGCGCGGTGTCTCACAGGGGCTCGGAGGAACCGATGTACAAGGCCGTCGTCGCGCTGGTGGGGCTCGCGGGGTGTGAGGTGCTGACCGGAGGCCAGTCCACCGGCTCCACTGAATCGGTCGCCGATCCGCAGGTGGACGAGGTCCTGGCGCTGCTGGTGGGGTCGTGGGAGTGCACGACCGGGAGCCCGTACCGCGAGGGCTTCGATCTCGCGCTGGACCCGGACGAGCTGGTGGTCGAGGAGTTTCGCCAGGTGGGCATCGAGGGCGACCCCGAGCTGCCGTTCGAGACCGACTGCCGGTTCGCCCGCCAGGCGTCGTCCTTCGCGCTGACCGCCACCGACTCGGTCGAGCGGCCGTGGGAGCTGAGCTACACCGTCGGCCGGGTCGACATCGTGGCCGACCCGAACAACCAGGGGCCGTGCGAGGTGTTCGCGGAGCGCGAGAGCGCCGACCACCCCCGGTACAGCGTCCAGATGGCGGCCCCGGTCGACGGGGTGCTGGTGACCTCGACCGAGTGGGAGCGCTGCACCCTCGCCGACCGCTGAGCGCTCACGAGAGGATCTGGAGCCCCTACAGGGCCACCGCGGTCGAGAGGGTGAACAGCGCGCCGAAGAACAGCGCGTCGCGTACCTGGTCTAGGCGAACTGCTTCGACAACTTGAGGCCCTGCATCTGGTAGCTGGAGCCCGCCTCGCCGTACAGCACGTCCGGCAGCGCCTCGTTGCGCATGAACTCGACCTGGAACAGCGGCTGGCCGTGCTCGAGCAGAAACGGCACGTCGTGGGTGCGGATCTCGAGCACCAGCCGGGCCCCGTCCGATCCGCGTGGATCCCAGCCGAACCCCGAGTCGATGAACCCGGCGTAGTGGGTGCGCAGCTCACCCTTGGTCGCGTCGAACGCCACCAGCTCGGCGCACAGCTCGGGCGGCACCCGCAGGCGCTCGCGGGTCGCGAACACGTAGAACTGCTCGGGCTCGAGCACCACGCCGTCGTCGGTCGGGTGCACCGGGGTCCAGTACGGATCGATCGGCAGCCCGCGGCGCTGCAGATCGATCGGCGGCATGTGTCGGCGCGCCAGGTACCCCACCGGGCCGCCTCCCACCGACTGCAGCTCCACCGACATCAACACCGACGGGGTGGGCCCGGACATCACCTCGGCCCGCGAGCCGTCGGACCAGCTGCACAGCGGGCGGTCCGACGCCTGCCACCCGCGCAGCGCGCCGGCGTCGACCCCGGGCTCACCGGTGGCGAGGCGGAGCTGCGCCAGCGCGTCGCCCCGCCGCACGGCGACGTGGAACGACTGGGGCATGATCTCGAGGTACAGCCGACCCCGGTAGCCCGGCGGGACGGTGTCGAACGCGAGGCCGTTCTCGGTGAGCAGGCGCACGAACACGTCGAGCCGCCCGGTCGAGCTCTTCGGGTTGCCCCGACCCCACAGCTCCGGGGGCAGCTCGAGCACCTCCTCGATCTCGGCCAGGTACACCCCGCCGCGGTGGAGCACCAGCGGCTCGACCCGATCCAGGGTGTGAGTCGCGGTGGCGAGGGACCCGAGCTTGCGCGCGATCCCCTTGTGACCCGGCAGGAAGCTGCAGGTGAGCTGCCAGATCCGCCCGCCGAGCCGCAGGTCGAGCGACGACGGCTGCAGCTGATCCGGTCGCAGCGGCGCGAGCGACTGGATCACCTGGTCGGCGGCGAGCCGGCGCAGGGTCTGCGACACCAGGATGCCCATCAGTACGCGGCCGCCCCGCCGCGGGGTTCGTAGGCGCTCATCCAAACGGTCTGCACCTCACACAGGCGCTGCAGCTCGAACGGGCTCGCCGCGGCCGCAGCGCCCGGCACCGCGAGCATCCGCCGCATCACCCGCGCGTTCTCGGTGTCGAGCGCGGCCCGGATCGAGCTGCCGGAGCTGCCCGCGACGTACAACCCGTCGAGATCGTCGTGGCGGGACGCGTCGGTGAGCATCTCGTCGCGCGAGCCGGTGAGCACGTTGACCACCCCCGCCGGGAAGTCACTCGTGGCCAACGCCTCCGACAGCGCCACCGCCAGCGGCGCGGTGGACACGTCACACAACAGGACCGTGCCGTTGCCCATCACCGCCGACGCCGACAGCGCCTCGACCATCCCGAGCAGCCCGTCGGTCGGCTCGGGGGCGGCGCACACCACGCCGAGCGGGCGGATCTTCGAGTAGTTGACGTAGGTGGCTGCGACCGGGTTCAGGCTCGACAGCACCGCGCTGATCTTGTCGGACCACCCGGCGAAGTGGATCGCGCGCTCGATCGCCCGCGCGGCGTCGTCGGCCGAGGTCGGCAGGCGCTCGAGCCGGTCGTCGAGCATCTCGGCCAGCCGGTACAGGATCTGGCCGCGGTTGTACGCGGTGGCTCCCGCCCACCCGGGTTGGGCCGCGCGGGCGGTCTTGATCGCGTCGCGCAGGTCCTTGCGGCTCGCGCGCGGGGCGTTGACCGGCCGCCCGTCTCCGGACTCGATCGACATCGTTCGCCCCGACTCCGAGCGGATGAACTTGTTGCCCACGAACATCTTCAGGGTCTTGTCGACCCGCAGCCGGCTGGTCACCGGACCTCCAGGTACGGCCACAGGCCCGCGCGCCCACCTTCGCGCCCGAAGCCCGAGTGGCGGACGCCGCCGAACGGACTCGCAGGATCGAACAGGTTGTACCCGTTGGCCCACACGACCCCGGCGTTCAGCGCGTGTGCGACCTCGAACAACTTGCTGGTCTTCTCGGTCCACACCCCGGCGGCGAGCCCGTACTCAGTGTCGTTGGCCTTGGCGATCGCCTCGGCCGGGGTGCGGAACGTGAGCACCGACAGCACCGGCCCGAAGATCTCCTCCCGCACGACCCGGTCACTCTGCTGGACCCCGGTGAGGATCGTGGGCGGGACGAACCAGCCGCGGTCGGGCGCGGCGCACGACTGCCACACCGTGGCGCCCTCCGCAGCCCCGATCTCGATGTACCCGCGCACCTTGTCGAACTGCATCTGGCTGTTGATCGCGCCCACGTCGGTGTTCTTGTCGAGCGGGTCACCGACCCGCAACGTGAGCGTGCGGCGCTTCAGCCGCTCGAGGAACTCGTCGGCGATCGACTCCTCGAGCAGCAGCCTCGACCCGGCGCAGCACACGTGGCCCTGGTTGAAGAAGATGCCGTTGATCGTGCCTTCGACCGCCTGGTCGAGCGCGGCGTCGGCGAACACCACGTTCGCGCCCTTGCCGCCGAGCTCCATCGTGGCCTTCTTCGGCGTGCCGGCGAGCTGGGTCATGATCTTCTGCCCGACCGCGGTGCTCCCGGTGAACGCGACCTTGTCGACGCCCGGGTGGGCGACCAACGCGGCGCCGGTCGCGCCGGCCCCGTTCACGATGTTCACCACGCCCGGCGGCAGCTCACACTCGATCAGGATCTGCGCGAGCGCCATCGCGGTGAGCGGGGTGGTCTCGGCGGGCTTGAGCACGACCGTGTTGCCGGCCGCGAGCGCGGGCGCGAGCTTCCACGCGGCCATCAGCAGCGGGAAGTTCCACGGGATCACCTGCCCGGCGACCCCGAGCGACCGCACCGCCCTCCCGGGCACGGCGTACTCGAGCTTGTCGGCCCAACCGGCGTAGTAGAAGAAGTGCGCCGCCGCGAGCGGCACGTCCACGTCGCGGGTCTCGCGGATCGGCTTGCCGTTGTTCCGCGTCTCGAGCACCGCGAGCTCGCGACCCTTCTCCTGCAGCCGCCGGGCGATGCGGAACAGGTACTTGCCCCGCTCGGACCCGGGCATCCGGCTCCACACCTCGTCGTGGGCCCGGCGGGCGGCCCGGACCGCCACGTCGACCTCCGACGCGTCGGCGGCGGCGACCTGGGTCAACACCGCGCGCTGGCTCGGGTCGACCACCGGGAACAGCGACTCGTCGCGCCCGGGGACGAGGGCTCCGTCGACGTAGTGGCCGTACCGAGCGGCGATCGGGACCGGCAGGCTCTCGGGAGACGGCGACAACGGGAGCGCCCCCTCCAGCTTGAGCTCGGGAGGGACCCGCAGGCGGTCGGACGGGGGGATCGTGCTCATGGTCAGTCCACGCTGAAGCGGCGGGGGGATTGGTAGTGCCCGTCGGCGCGGCGGGCGACCTGGCACAGCAGGTCGTTGACGAGGGAGCTCGCGCCGAACCGGAACCGCGCCGGCACGAGCCAGTCGGACCCGAGGGTCTCCGCCACCAGCACGAGCCAATGGAGCGCGTCCTTGCTGGTGCGGATGCCCCCGGCGGGCTTCATCGACACCGCGCGCCCGGACTCGAGGTAGGCCTCGCGGATCGCCTCCAGCATCACCAGGCCCACCTCCATCGTGGCGGCGGGCGCGATCTTGCCGGTGCTGGTCTTGATGAAGTCGGCGCCGGCGGCGATCGCGAGCCGGCTGGCTGCGGCCACGTTGTCGAGGGTCCCGAGCTCACCCGTCTCGAGGATCACCTTGAGGACCGCCTCGCCGCACTCCGCCTTCACCGCGGCGATCTCCTCGAACACCCGTTGGTCGTGTCCGGCGAGGAACGCGCCCCGGTCGATCACCATGTCGATCTCGTCGGCGCCGAGCGCGAGCGTCCGCCGCACCTCGTCGAGCTTGATCTCGAGCGGGGTGAGCCCGCTCGGGAACCCGGTCGCGACCGCCGCGATCTTCACCGCGGACCGCGGGCCGAGCGCGGCCCGCGCGTGTGGCACCATCGTCGGGTACACACACACCGCGGCCACGGACGGCAGGCTCGGATCCTCGGTGAACGGCGTGCGCGCCTTCCGGCACAGCGCCGCCACCCGCTCCGGGGTGTCCTGCCCCTCGAGCGTGGTCAGGTCGACCATCGACAGGGCCAGCCGCAGCAGCCGATCCTTCGACTCGGTCTTGATGCTCCGCGTGCGCGCGCGGGCACACCGCGCCGCCACCGCGGCGTTGTCGACCCGCGCCGCGCGCCACCGCCGGGCGTCGGCCGGATGGAACTCCGGGGCTCCCAAGGCTCACCTCGCTGATCGGGCCACGCTATCACGTCCAGCGCGGCGGGACTTCCGCGGCGGACCCAGCGGCGGGGGGTACGAGGGTCCGATGCCGGAAGAGACCCTGGCCGACCTCCTGATCACCGGCCCCCTCCCTCCGGAGTTCGCCGCTCCCCTGTGCGCGCGGCTCGCGTTCGAGGTCGATCGGGGCCACCGCCGCGGGCTCACCCACCTCTCGCTCACCCCCGACCGGATCGGGATCGCGCCGCCGCTGCGGCCGGTGCTCGCACCCGACGACTGGATCGACGGCGGCGACCCGGAGTCCGACCTGGCCACGCTCGCCGCCACCCTGCGGGCCACGATCGGGTGGGGCGAGCCGGTGCCCCCGGTGCTCGAGTGGGTGGTCGACCGAGCGCAGCGCGACCACCGCGACCGGTTCCGCACGGCGGGCGAGCTCGGCCGGTCACTCGCGCTGTGGAGGCCCGACCCCGAGCCACCGGACGGGCGGCCCGGCCGGTGGCGGCGCCTCGTCGACCCGATCCGGCCGGCGCTGGCGGCGGTCGGGGCGGTGCTGGTCGCGATCGGGGCGGCGCAGGTGGGCGCCGACCTCACCGACGCCCCGCGCTACGCCGTACGCGAGGTGGTGATCCCCCGGGTGCCGGCGGTGGCTCCGCCGGTGCCCTTGCTGGTCGAGGGGCTCACGTTGACCCGGGCCGAGGCGGCGGCGCTGCTCGGGTGGCTCGAGCGCGCCACCGCCGACGAGGTGCGGGGGGCGGGGATCTCACGCGCTGTCGCCGACCGGATCGCCGGGCGGGCGTTCCCGTCGGTCGACGCGCTGTCACTCGAGCCCGGGGTCGGCCCCCGGACGCTCGAGCAGCTGCGCGACTACAGCGCGAACCAGAACCAGACCCAATAGCTGTCGTAGAACCCGTTGGGCAGGTAGTCGACCACCGGCTCGAACAGCTCGAGGTCACCCCCTTCGTCACACTCTTCGAGCGGGTACTGCACGCCGGAGTTGATCTCCGACACGACCCCGGTGGTGTCCCACCCGAAGTACGAAGCGGTCCAGATCGGCTCGTACTCGGCCTGGTAGGTGGCCGCGCCGTACAGCAGGATCGCCTCCTCCTCGATCTGGACCGACTCGCCGTAGCCGAAGCTCACGGTGGAGCCCGCGAACATGTCGCGCACGTCGTTCGTGCCGAACTGCGCGATCGGGATCTTGTGGCAGCTCGAGTCACCGCCCTCGAGGGTGAGGCTCCACCCTCGGTACATCGCGCCGCCCGAGTCGGTGACCCAGCCCGACACGTCGACCTCGACAGCGTCCTCGAGATCCCACTCGACCCAGCACATGAAGTTGCCGGCCTGATCGTAGATGTCGGTGAAGAACACCGCGGCCCGGTCCTCGAGCACCCCGTCGCCGTCGGTGTCGGCGCGCCAGTCGTGCCACCCGTCGAAGTCGAGGATCCCGATCCAGCTGATCGACACGAACCCCGGGGTGAGCGTGGGCGCAGTGGGCGCGCCGCTCTCGGGCACGTCGACCACCGCGTAGGTGCACTCCTGGGTGAGGAGCTCGACCAGGTCCACGTCCACCAAGGTCTCCGCCCGCACGCGGTTCCGCGCGATCGTCCCCTTGGTGGGCGCCGGCAGGCGGGTGTCGGTCGCCACGTCGCAGGTGGTGTCGTACCCGAACGCGTACCCGCGCTCCTCGGACACGCCGGTGCCGAGGTCGAGGTACATCCCGTACACGTACGGCGCCCAGTCGGTCGCGTAGTCTTCGCCGGCGTCGTCGGCGGCGTCGGTCGCGTCTTCGACCCTCGCCACCAGATCGCCCACCGACACGGTCCAACCGGTGAACGACTCGACGAACGCCCGGACGTCGTCGCTGCCGAGGGACGGGTCGAGCGTCGGGCAGTCGGTGTCGCCGGTGCCGGGCGTGGGGGTCATCGCGTAGGTCGCGTACAGGGCGCCGCCCGAGTCACTCGGCGCGCCGGTCGCGGGGGTGAGCGCGAGCTCCGCGTCCCAGGTGGCGGTGCACAGGTCGTTGCCGCCGCGGTCGCGGAACGTGACGGTGAGCTCTGCGGTGTGGTCGACCGGGCCCAACCGGAAGTCGCGCACGGCGGCGGGCTCGAACACCGCGTCGACCGTGATGCCCATCAGGAACGGGTGGAACATCGCCCCGCCGGGGCCGGCCGACGGGGCCACGTCGACCACCGGCCAGTCGCACACGTCGTCCGCAGCGTCGAGTGGATCGAGCTGCAACCCGACCTCTTCCCCGTCGGAGAGCGAGCCGCCGTCCGAGTCGGCGAGCGTGGGGTCGGTGTGGTGGGCCAGCACCTCGGAGCCGTCGGTCAGGCCGTCGTCGTCCATGTCGGCGTCGGCCGGGTCCAGGCCCGCGTCGACCTCGTCGCCGTCGTCCAGCCCGTCGAGGTCGGTGTCGACCGCCAACGGATCCGAGCCGGCGTCGTTCACCTCGAACCCGTCGGTCAGGCCGTCGTCGTCCGAGTCGTCGTCGAGCGGATCGGTCCCGTGGTCGAGCTCTGGGCCGTCGATCAGCCCGTCGCTGTCGGAGTCGGGGTCGAGCGGCTCGGTGCCGGCATCGAGCTCTGCGCCGTCGTCGAGGCCGTCGTAGTCGGTGTCGGCGACCAGCGGGTCGGTCCCGCCCTCGACCTCGTCACCGTCGTCGATCGCGTCCCCGTCGGTGTCGGCTTCGAGCGGGTCGGTCCCCATCCCGAACTCGTCCCCGTCGTTGACGCCGTCGTTGTCCGAGTCGGGGTCGGTCGGATCGGTCCCGAGCTCGAGCTCGGACGCGTCGAACAACCCGTCACCGTCCGAGTCGACCGCGTTGGTGTCGGTGTCGGTGTCGGCGTCGGTGTCGGTGTCCGTGTCCACGTCGGTGTCGGCGTCGCCGTCGGTGACGGGATCGACCGTGTCCTTGGTGGGCGACGCCACACCCACGCACCCCGCGAGGGCCGCGAGGGCCAACAACACCGGAGGACGGAGTCCGAGGACCGAGAGCAGTGGTTGTGCGCGCATGACTCCCCCCAAACGACGCGTGATTGTACACCGCGCGCGCGTCCGATCGGGCGCCGTCAGGGGTCGATCACCGGAATCAGGCCGAACACGCCGATCCCCTCGCCCCCGATCGCCGTGAGTCCGTCGTACTGCAGCCCCTGCACCACCAGGCCGACGCCCCCGCCGATCGAAACGGCGGGGAGCTGACCGCTGCCGAGATCGCCGCACGTGGTCTGGGCGAAGGTCTCGGTCTCGGGGTCGAACACCTCGGTGCACTGGACGCGGGCGCCGGTCTGCGCGCCGAACGCGCCCACCTGCTCCACCCCGCCGACCACCAGCACCCTGCCGTCGGGCAGCCCGACCATCACGTGTTGGGCCCGGGGGTACACCATCCCGGACAGCGTAGACCAGCCCTTCGCCGCGCTCCAGCGGTACGCCCGGCCGGTGGCGATCCGCTCGTCGGGTTCGTCGGTGCGGCCGGCGATCCCCCCGGTCACCAGCAAACCTCCGTCGGGGAGCGCGGCGACCGCGCCGCCGAACACCGCCTCCGGGAGGGGATCGAGCGGCTCCACCGACCCGTCGGCGCCGACCCGCACACACACGTCGGACGGGACGATCACGTCCGAGGCCACTCGGCCGCCGGTGCACACCACCGCGGCGTCCCCCACCGACACGCCGAACGCGCCGTAGTCACCTGCGCCCGCGAGATCCACCGCGCCGGGGACCGAGCCGGGGGGATCGACGGTCAGCACCTCGAACGTCGAGCCCCCCCCGGGCGAACCCTGCTCGATCCCTCCGAACACCACGATCTCGCCCGAGGTGAGCGGCAGCGCGAGGTGGTCGGACCGGGTGACCGACATCGTGCCCCCGGCTTCCACATCCAGCGAGTCGGGGTCCCACACCGACCACGAGGCCGTGGCGTCGGTCGGCGCGTCGTACCCGGCGCGCCCGCCGACGATCACCACCCGCGGGCCGCCGCTGGTCTCGATCGCGGTGGCGGTGGCGCCGACCCGTGCCCGGCCGAGGTACGGGTCGCCTTCGTCCGACACGAACTCGCCCTCGGGCAACTTCGCGACCTCGACCGGCGCGGCCCACCCCTCGTCGGACGGCGGCAACGCGACGATCCCGTCGGAGGCGGCGCCGACGTCGGATGGATCGACCCCGCCGAACACGAACGCCCGCCGGTCGGCCAGCACCGCGAGGGCCGTGTGCCCCCGCCGCTGCGCTCCCGGGAGCGAGCCCACCCGCCCG
>JBEBJC010000915.1:0-3645 GCA_040080105.1 Myxococcota bacterium | reverse complement strand
GGCTACGGCCTGAAGGCGGTCGCGCGGCACCTCGGGGTGTCCGACGACGACCGGGAGCTCGTCCGCGGGGACCAGGTCCACCAGGTCTGGCGCGAGGACCCCGCGCGGGTCCGGCGGTACGCCCGCGCCGACGTGGAGGAGGCGGCGGAGGTGGCCCGCAGGCTCGGCGGACCGGCGTTCGCGCTCGCCCGGATGGCCCCCCGGCGGTACGACCGGCTCGCCGACGCGGGGCCCGCCACCGGGGTCCTCGATCCGCTGCTGGTGCGGGCGTACCTCCGGGCCGGGGCCGCGCTGCCGGTCCACCAGCCGTCCGACGGGACGCCGCACCAGGGCGCCGCGCTGCGCCTGTGCCAGGTCGGCGTGGCGCGCCGGGTCGTGAAGGCCGACGTGGCGAGCCTGTACCCGTCGCTGATGCGCACCTACCGGATCGGACCGGCGCGCGATCGGCTCGGGGCGCTGGTCGCGCTGGTCGACCGGCTGGTGGCGCAGCGCCTGGCGGCGAAGGCGCGGGCCCGGGCGGCGCCGGCCGGGTCGCCGGAGCGGTCGACCGACGAGGCGATGTCCGCGGCGATGAAGATCGTGGTGAACTCGGCCTACGGCTACCTCGGAGCGGGCGAGCTCACGCGGTTCTCGGACATCCACGCCGCCAACGAGGTCACCCGGCGCGGGCGCGAGGTCCTCGACCTGCTGTGCCGCGAGCTCGCCGCCCGCGGCGGGATCCTGCTGGAAGCCGACACCGACGGGGTCTACTTCGCCGCGCCGGAGTCGTGGACCGAGGCCGACGAGCGGCGGGTCGTGGCGGAGGTCGGGGCGCTGCTGCCGCCGCTGGTCCGGCTCGAGCACGACGGCCGGTACGCGGCGATGCTGTCCCACGAGCCGAAGAACTATGCGCTGCTCGGGTACGACGGCGAGCTCGTGCTGCGCGGGGTCGCGTTCCGGTCGAGCCGAGCCGAGCCGTTCGGCGAGGCCTTCCTCCGGCGGGCGATCGGCCGGCTGCTGGTCGGCGACGTGCCCGGGGTGCAGGCCGCCTACCGGGACGCCGTCCGGGCGCTGCGGTCGCGCGCCGTGTCGACCCACGACGTGTCGTCCAGGGTCAAGCTCACGAAGTCGCCGGCGGAGTACCTCGCGGTGCGCGAGTCGCGCCGGGAGCACCCGTACGAGGCGATGCTGGCGAGCGGCCGGACCTCGTGGTCGGTGGGGGCGCGGATCCGGGTCTACCGGACCGCGGAGGGCGCAGGCCTGGTGCGGGACGTCGACGACGACCTGTCGGGCGCGTTCGAGCCCGACGACCCCCGGGACTACGACGTCGACCACTACGCGCGGGTGCTCCGCGACACCTACGCGGCCCGGCTGGAGCGCGCGTTCGCGCCGCAGGATCTGGCCACGGTGTTCGGGGACCCCGACCAGCTCGAGCTGTTCGCTCGGCCGATCGGGCGGGTGCGGCCGGTGCTGGTCCCCGTCGGGGGATGAATTCCAGGTACGCGGGAGAGGGGGAGTGAACACCGCTCTCGCGTTGGGCACGACTTCCGCTCATCGGCAGAGTTGGCGTTTGCTGCCCCCTCTCCCTCCGGGGCCGTGAACCAATCGACGGCGCTTGCGGTCGGCGGCAGAGTGGCCGGGCTACGCGTCGGCCAATGTCGACCCGGCGCCCCGGATCGGACTTGCCGATCCGAGGTCACTCGGTCGGGCTAGGCGGCCCGGCCTCCGGTGTCGTACCCGAGGATCCGCATGTTCACCGCGAGGACGTGGAGGAGGAGCTCGCCTCGGATGCGCTGGGGCGTTCGGGTCCTGAGCTGCCGCACGTCGTTGTTTCGGAGCCTGGCGTTCGTGAGCTCGGCGTGCTGCGCCCGCCGCTTGTAGATGGACTGCGACTCCGGGGTCGCCATGCGGCTCCGCCAGGCCGCGAGTGCCTTGGTGTCCTTCTTGCTGGGCTTGTAGCGGTCCTCGGACTTCCGGCCCCTGGGAGGTGGGCAGTACAGCATGCCGTCGTCCTGCGCGACCCGAGCGACATTGTCCGCGGAAAAGTAGTTTCCATCAGCCAGGACAGACGTGGGAGCCACGCCGAGCCTCTTATGGACATCGTCGAGCAGCGGTTCGAGGTGCGGCTGATCGGAACCGTGGGTCCCGACCAACGCCGCGACGATGAGCCCCGTTCCGGTCTCCGTCACGAGTTGAAGGTTGTAGGCCGGGCGGTACCCGCCATCGCCCATCTTCATCACTCGGGCCTTCGGGTCCGTGGTCGACACCCGGAGCTTCGCGCCGTACCGCGAGGTGCCCTCGGGTGCCGTCGTGCAGGGGGCTGCGTCCGAGGTCTCGGGGTCTGCCGGCGGCGAGGCGGACGGTGGTGTTCCGGCCGGACTCGCCGGCGTCTCGCCATCGTCGTTCTTCGGCGGGTCGCACAACGTCAGCTGCGCGTCGTCTTCCTCGGGCGCGTGACTGGCGGGGTCGGACGAGGTCGCGGCGACCCAGCCGTTCTCGGCGAGCAGCTCCGCCGCGGTGAGGCCCCTGGCCCCTTTCCGCCGAAGCGAGGCCGCCCGCGCTGCGGCGAGCGCCTCAAACTCGGAGTGGGCCCGTGCGAGCTGCTCCGATTCCTCCTGCTCCCGACGAGCCCGACCCGCCTCCTGTCGCGAACGGGTCGCCGACACCAGGCCCGCCTTGTCCCCCTCCTCGCGCGACTGTTGGACAACCCGCTGAAGCTCCTGAACCTGCGGTGCCGTCAGGAACGACTTCCCCGCCGCGTTCGCACGGGTCCGCAGCCCGTCGATCGCCAACTCCTCCAGGCTGATCACGCCCGCATTCCGCAGCCCCACCAGCATCGCGGTCAGGGCGTGGTCCAGCACCTCGGCGCCCTCGCTGCGGAAGTCCGACAGCAGGTGGTAGTCGATCGGGACCCCTCCGCGGATCCACTCGTACGCCCGGTGTTCGACCGTCAGCTGAGCGATCTCGCGAGAACTCGTCACGCCGTTCGACAAGGCGAAGAGCCAGAGCGCCAGCAGCACCCGAGGATCGGACGCCGGCCGTCCAGGCCCGCCCTCGACCGAGCGGATCCGGTCGAACAAGGCCGAAGTGTCGAGCTGCTCGACGAACCGCCAGACCTTGCGAGCGACGTGCCCCTCGGGAACCAGGTCGTCGAGGGTGTCCTGGAATCGGAGGATCACCTGGTTGCGGACGGGGGCGCGGAATCGAGGATTGTGCGGCATGGCCGAGGATCACACGTCCAGAGGAGCGCTGCGGCGACGACGCCAAACCTTGGATCCACCTCAGCAATTGGCGCCCCTGAAACCTGGGGATCAGTCGACCGCGGTGCAGCTGGCCACTCCGGCCCCGAGCTGCCGATATCTTCACGGCCCCTCCGGGAGAGGGCCGGGGTGAGGGCCAAGGTTCGAGGCCAGCTTTGGCCTTGAATAACAAGGGACCGGTTCGTCGCGTTCGGTCCTGGTGCCCTCACCCCCAGCCCCTCTCGACAAATGGAAGCGTGATCCGGCCCCCGTGGACTCCCAGAGGGAGCGGGAGCAGATTCATCGCCTTCGACCAAGGGAAGCGTGATCCGGACCCCGTGGGCTCCCAGAGGGAGAGGGGAGCAGAGGACTCAGTCCGTGAAGAGCGTGAGCCCGGAGTTCTCGCCCAGGGCGCACCCGAAGTCCT
>JBEBJC010000914.1:0-3658 GCA_040080105.1 Myxococcota bacterium | reverse complement strand
GGTCGCGAGCGCCCGCGTGGGCACCCCGGTCGTCGGCTTCACCGCCGAGGTCGACCCGGTGTCCGGCGCGGTCACCGTGCAAGCGAGCCAAGTCCAGGTCACCGGGATCCTGACGGCGGCGGGGACGCCGTTCCCCGAGGTCGACATGGTCCCTGTGTTCCTCGGCTGCGCGCCGCTTGGCGCGAGCTCCCCGTCGACCGGCTGCCAGCTCGCGGAGGTGGGCGACCCCGTCGGCCCGCCTCTGCTCGTGCCGGCGGGTGGGGCGATCACGGTGACGACTCCGAGCCGGGTCGCGGTGCTCGCGGGCGGGGCGCTGTTGCCCGGCCACGTCGGTCACTACGCCATCAGCGACGGGGTGGCGCCGATTGACAGCCGGGCCGGCGGGGTCCCCGTGGCGGCCACCTGGTTCACCGCATGCCCCACCGGCGCGACCGACCCCGCGTGCACCACCGACGCCGACGCTGACGGCTGGCCGGTCGGTGGGGACTGCGCCGACGGAGACGCCGCGGTGAACCCGGCGGCCGACGACGCGGGCCCGTGGGACCTCACGCTCCTCCCCCCGCTCGACCTCAACTGCGACGGGGCGCCGAGCCCCGCCTGGACGAACCCGTCCGCCCCGGAGTCCCCATGAACCGCACACGGGCCGCCCTGACAGCGGCGGGGGTGGCCGCCGCAGCCGCGGCCCTCTACGCCATCGGCACGCTGAACCGGGCCGACGCCGGCCCGCCCCCCGAGCTGGCCGAGCTGCGCGATCGGCTGCAGACGTTCCAGACGGTGTGGATCCGGGTCTCGAACCCCCGGAACCTCGCTCCCCTCGGTGCGGTGGACGACGGTGAGGAGACGCCGTATTCCATCGTGCGCATCGAGCGAGCCACGGGCCGCGTCACCCTCGACGACAGTCGGCGCTACCTGTGGGACGGGGTGCATGCGTGGAAGGACACCGGACCGGCCGCCGCGATCCAGCTCGGGCCCGAGGCGGACGCGATCGTCGGGCCCCTCGTGGCCGAGATCCTCGCCGGGTTCCCGGACACCACGTTCGTCCCTCCGGGCGCCGAGCCCTTGTGGTGCAAAGGGTGCGGCGGCGGCTGGCGCCTCGACCTGCCGTTCGCGTGGGACGACGACTACGCCGTGCTGCTCACCGCCGGTGGACCCCGCGGCTCCGCCTCTCCGACCCGGCTCGTCATCGCCGACAAGGCCTCGAAGCGGCCCGCGAAGTGGGGAGGGACATCCATCGACCTGTGGCTGTCCACCATGCGGTGGGACGTCCGCCTGTACCCCGACCTGTCCGAGCCCGAAAGCCTCGGCTCCCGACAGGTCCTCGTGTCGGAGCCGTACGCGTGGGACGAGGTATGGGAGGGCCCGACGGACCTCCCCGGCTACCACGTCGAGACCACCCGCGACGGGTTCGGGTTCGACGCCACCGCGAGCGCAGGCTGGGTCGCCCCGACCGGGATCGAGCTCCCCGAGGTCCGCCTCGACGACGTGACCTGCGCGACCGCCAACCAGGTGGTCAGCGCGCCGATCACCATCGTCCACGCGCTCGACCTCGACACCCCCGGCGCCGAGTACCTCCCGGCGGCGCAGGCGGCCGGCTGCCCGTTCGCGCTGACCGTGTCCACCGTGTTCGATCACGGACCGCGCGCCGGCGCGAAGACCCGCGTGCAGGGCACGATGTCGCTGCGCGACACGACCACGACGACCGTGCTCGGGCAGAGGTCTTTCGACGAGACCGTCACCGGACCCGACCACGGCCGGCGCGGACACGACCACTCGATCGCGGGCGTCCCGGCGACGTTCGACCCCGCCGGCCTCGAGCTGCGGTTCACCGGGACGGTGAAGGTGGTGTGCACCGCGGCCGGCGCTGGTCCGAGCCGGGTCGCGTTCGGCACGGATCGCGCGGCTCCCCCCACGCTGCGGTGGGAGGGCTGCTACCCCGAGCTCGGCGTCGTCCCCTGACCGCCTCCGCGCGCGCTCCGCGGGCGGGTAGCTGGTCGGCGGGACCCTTGCTCCTCGCGCTGCTGACCGCGCGCCGGAAGTCGCCCGATGGCCCGAAGGGGCCGGCGGCGATCCGTTTCCCGTCGGGCGACACCGCGAAGCCTTCGACCACGAAGTCGTCGACCGCCGCCGTCGTGTACACGCAGACCTGTGCGGCGTTGCCCTCGAACCCGTCCTCCGCGATCGCGAACACGCCGCCGCCGATCGCGGCCTGCTCCAGGTCCTTGAGGAAGCGCACGCCTGCGGTCGGCGCGAGGTCGGGCGACGACGGTAGCAGTCCGGCCACAGCAGCGTCGGAGGCGCCTGCCGGGGATCCGCTTACTCCGAGCGGGATCACACCGCGACCGCGGCCTGACGAGCACCGTTCCCCGTGTGAACTTGTCCGGCCCCGTAGCCAGGGGGAGTCTGGGACAGCGGTGTGGCACACGATGCGGGTCCATGTGCCGATGGATGAGTCTTCGGCCGAGGTTGGTTCTAACCTCTCGGCCGGTGTGCCTCGAGGAAGCGATGGAGGAAGAACTCCCCCGCCTTGTACGAGCTGCGTACCAGCGGCCCCGAGGCCACGTACGCGAACCCGAGCTCCAACCCGAGCCGCTCGTACGCCGCGAACTGCTCCGGCGGCACGAACTCCACCACCTCGAGGTGCTTCGGCGTGGGCTGCAGGTACTGGCCGACGGTCAGGAAGTCCACCCCCACCGCCCGCAGGTCGACCATCGCAGCCCGCATCTCCGCCTCGGTCTCGCCGAGCCCGACCATCAGCGAGCTCTTGGTCAGCCGCGTCGGGTCGATCGTCTTGACCGCGCGCAGCACCTCCAACGTGGTGCGGTAGCTCGCCTTCGCGTCGCGCACCGGGTGGGTCAGGCGCTCCACCGTCTCCAGGTTCTGCGCGATCACGTCGGGGCCTGCCTCGACCACCTTCAGCAGATCGCCCACGTTCCCGCGGAAGTCCGGGATCAACACCTCGATCCGCGTGTTCGGGGCCAGGGCCCGAGTCTCGCGGATACACGCGGCGAAGTGGCCTGCGCCGCCGTCGGCCACGTCGTCGCGGTCGACCGAGGTGAGGACCACGTAGACCAGGCCGAGCTCGGCGATCGCGGTGGCGACGTTGCGCGGCTCCTCGGGATCGAGCGCCGCCGGGTACTTCGCGGTCTTCACCGCGCAGAACCGACACCCGCGGGTGCAGGTGTCGCCCATCACCATGAACGTGGCGGTGCCGCCGCCCCAGCACTCCCCGATGTTCGGGCAGCGGGCCTCCTCACACACGGTGGACAGGCGCAGCTGGCGCGCCCGGCCCTTCAGCTCGTGGTACCGGGGCGACCCCGGCATCCGGACCTTCAACCACGGCGGCTTGGGCTTGGTCACCGTCCCTCCCCGACCGGCCCCTAACCCCGGCGGGTCGGGTCGTCGTCCTCCACCGGGTTGGCGCGGTCGAACATCTGCGTGCGCTGCGCGTCCGGGTTGTGCGTGTCGGGATCGTCCTCGTCGAGCGAGCCCACGAGGCGCAGCGAAGGGTCGCGCGCGTGGCCGCCCGGCTCGTCGGGGGCCTCGAGCGCCTCGATCGCGATCTCGTCGGACGGCGGTTCGGGGCCGAGCTCGACGTCGTCGAACGTGTCGAGCTCGCCGAGGCCGAGCGCAGCGAAGTCGGCCGGGGACAACGTGGGAC
>JBEBJC010000913.1:0-3662 GCA_040080105.1 Myxococcota bacterium | reverse complement strand
CCGGCGGCCGACCTCGGGCGGGAGGCGCTCGCGTGGGCCACCGGGCGGCTCGGCGCGACCCGCGGCCCCACCCGCAAGGCCCACCTGGTGGTGCACCCGCGCGCGGCGGCGCGGCTCGTCGCGGGGCTGCTGGGCGCAGCCGACGGCGCCTCGCTGCAGCAGGGCCGGTCGTTCTGGGCCGAGTCGCTGCGAACCGGCGCGGCGGTGGTGCACGAGCGGCTGCAGATCGTCGACGACCCGTTGCTGCCGCGCGGGTTCGCGTCGCGCCGGTGGGACGGCGAGGGCATCGCGTCGAAGGCGCGCCCGATCGTCGAGGGCGGCCGGCTGGTGAACCCGTACGTGGACACCACCTACGCGCGCAAGCTCGGGCGGGCGCCGACCACCGGCTCGCCGTCGAACCGGATCGTGGGCACCGGCGCGCGCGACCTCGCGGCGATCGTCACCGACAGCCCGGACGCGGTGCTGGTCACGAGCTGGCTCGGCGGTAACCTGAACCCGACCACCGGCGACTTCTCGTTCGGGCTGCGCGGGAACCTGGTGAGCCAGGGGGCGCAGGGCGCGCCGGTCGGCGAGATGAACGTGACCGGCAACATCCTCGAGCTGTTCGCGCACCTGGTCGAGGTCGGGTCGGACCCGTGGCCGTGGTCGTCGATCCGGTGCCCGACGCTGGTGTTCGAAGGGGTGTCGTTCTCGGGCGCGTGAGCCCCCAGGCCGTCATGGGACGGGCGCCGTGGGTCGACCACGGTACGGGATCTACTTGAAAATGATTTTCATATTCGTTATGGTCCGACCCGTCGGAGGGCGGGGTGATCGCGTCGTGGTGGCTCGCGTGTGTGGACGACCCGCTCGCCGGGCTGGTGCTGGTCGGCAGTGACCCGCCGGACCGGCCGATCGCGGGGCTCGCGCCCGAGTGGCAGGCTCGGTTCGACCAGGGGGACGCGCTGTTCGAGCAGGCGTTCCGCGGGTCGACCGGGCTCGGCCCGGTGTACATCCGCGCGGCGGGTGCCTCGTGCCACGCCGACGACGGGCGCGGACCCGGCGAGGTGCAGAAGTTCGTGGTGGTGGAGCCCGACGGCGTCACCCCGTCCTCCGATCTCCTCCCCTGGGGCCACACCGCCCGGCCGTACGTGGCGGGCGGCGCCACCACCCCGCTCGTGCCCCCCGACCGGGCCGACCTGCGGATCACCACCCGGGCGCCGAACCCGGTGTTCGGGCGCGGGTACCTGGAGGCGGTGCGCGAGGACGAGGTCGAGCGGGTCGCGCAGCAGCAGGCCGCCCGCGGCGACGCGATCACCGGCCGGCCGAACCGGGTGCCGTGGCAGAGCGAGCCGAACCCCGACGCCGAGTTCCACTCGTTCGGCCCGGGCGACGTGGTGCTCGGGCGGTTCGGGCTGAAGGGTCGGATCGGCACGCTCGACGAGTTCGCCGCCGACGCGCTGCAGGGGGACCTGTCGATCACCAGCCCGCTGCGCCCCGACGAGCTGCCGAACCCCGACGGACGGGTCGACGACGACCGGCCCGGTGTCGACGTCGACGCCGAGGTGGTGAACCTGCTCGCCGACTACGTGCGCCTGCTCGCGATCCCCGAGCGGGTCCCGACCGACGGAGCCGACCTGTTCGACGCGGTGGGCTTCGCGGCGTGCCACGTGGTCGCGCTGCGCACCCGCGACGACCACCCGGTGCCGCAGCTGCGCGACGTGGAGGCGGAGCTGTACACCGACCTGCTGCTGCACGACCTCGGGGAGCCGTGGGGCGACAGCCTGCCGGAGTTCGAGGCGTCGGGGACCGAGTGGAAGACCGCGCCGCTGGTCGGGCTGCGCCACCTGCCGACCTACCTGCACGACGGGCGGGCGCACACGGTGGAGCAGGCGATCCTCGGCCACCGCGGCGACGGGTCCGAGGCGGACGACGTGATCGACGCGTTCGAGGCGCTGTCGCCGAGCGACCGGGGCGTGGTGCTCCGGTTCGTCGAGTCGTTGTAGGGAGGGGAACATGTGGGCGTTGTTCGCGTGTAAGGGCGAAGCTCCGGAGGAGCAGGTGATCCTCGAGGTGAAGGCCGTGGTGGAGGCCGAGCTGCGCGGCCTCGAAGACGCTGCGGTGGCGCTGCGACAGGCGGCGCCCGACGCCGCGTGGGCCGGCGGGGCGGAGCTCGACCCGAGCAAGGCCGCGTGGCGCGACGCGCGGGTCGCGTACGAGCGGATCGAGGGCGCGATCGCGGTGTTGTTCCCCGAGCTCGACGCGTCGACCGACGAGCGGTACGACGGGTTCCTCGCCGACCTCGGGCCCGACGACGACCTGTTCGACGGCGAACGGGTGACCGGCGTTCACGCGGTCGAGCGGATCTTGTGGGCCGACGCCCACCCCGCCGCGGTCGTGACGTTCGAGTCGGCGCTGCCGGGGTACACCGCGGCCGCGTTCCCCGCCACCGACGACGAGGCGGCCCGGTACCGCGACGCGCTCCTGCAGCGGCTGGTCGACGACGTCGGGCAGATGCACGAGGGGTTCGAGCCGCTCGCGCTCGACGCGGCCGCGGCGTACGAGGGCGTGGTCGGGTCGATGGCCGAGCAGGTGGAGAAGGTCGCGCTCGCCGCGTCGGGTGAGGACGAGTCGCGGTACGCGCAGCACACCGTGGCCGACATGCGCGCGAACCTCGACGGCGGGCTGCGCCTGTACCAGGCGTTCTCCCCGTGGGTCGCCGACGCCGAGCCCGAGGTCGACGCCGACGTGCTCGAGGGGTTCGCCCGGGTGTCGGCCGCGCTCGACGCGGTCCCCGGCGACGCGATGCCCGCGGTGCCGGCGACTTGGGACCCCGACGCGCCGTCCGCGGAGGACCTCGCGACCCCGTACGGGGAGCTGTGGGCGGCGGTCGACCGGGACTCCGACCCGGACGCGGACGGCTCGCTGGTCGAGCGGATGGTGGCCGCCGCCGCGGCGATCGACCTCGCGATCTCCCCGTGAGGGCGCTCGCCCTGCTCGCGCTCGGGTGCGGCGGCCCGCCGTGTGAGGAGCCGTTCGTGGCGATGCAACAGGACTTCGACGGCTTCGACCGCTGGCGGTCGTTCGAGCTCGAGGCGCCCGACCCGCGTCTGGGCGAGGGCGCGCGCACGGTGTACGTCAACGACCTGCCCCCGCGCGGGGCAGGCGCGTTCCCGGTGTGCACCGCGATCGTGAAGGTCGGCGAGGCCGGCGACGACCCCACCCAGTGGCTGATGGTGGGGATGGCGAAGCGCGGCGGGGACACCAACACCCTCGGCGCGGCGGGGTGGGAGTGGTTCGACCTCGACCTGACCGCCGACCTCGAGGTGGTGATCGACTGGCGCGGGCCGGTGCCGCCGGAGGGGCGGGGGTACGAGTGCGCGCTCGGTGAGGACGAGCCGTCGGCCGAGGGGGTCGGCGACTGCAACACCTGCCACCTCGCCGGCGCCGACACCGACTTCGTGCTCACCCCGGAGCTGGGCGAGCGGCTCGGCTCCTAGGTCGGGTCGATCCCGTACAGCCACGCCCCGGTCACCACGTACCAACCCGAGGCGAGCGTGTGGTCACCCAGGTACACGTCGGCGTCGGGCAGCGGGATCGGGTCGCCGGCCCCGTCGAGCACCACGTTCATCTCGGAGTCGACGGTGTAGGCGTAGGTCCAGAAGTCGATGTCGGGGATGTCCACG
>JBEBJC010000912.1:0-3662 GCA_040080105.1 Myxococcota bacterium | reverse complement strand
TGAACGTCCAGTTCGCCGCCGCCACCACCCCGGCCTGACGATGCACCAGCGCTCGATCCGGCTGGTCGTGAGCCCGGACGCCGACGATTTGTTCATGGTCCGCGCGCTGCTCGAAGGGGCGATCGACACCGGGCCGTACCGGTTCGAGATCGAGCGAGCGCCGACCGACGCGCTGAACGCGATGGCCTCGGGCGACGAGACGCTCGACGTGGTGGCGATCAGCATCGCGCACTACCCGCGGGTGGCCGAGCGGTACCTGCTCCTGCCCCACGGCGGCTCGGTGGGCGACGGGTACGGGCCGGTGGTGGTCGGGCGCGAGCCCGGCACCCTCGACGACCTGCACCAGGCGCGCCTCGCGATCCCCGGCACCACCACCACCGCGTGGCTGGTGCTGCGGCTGCTGCTCGGTCCGTTCCGGGCGCCCGAGGCGATCGTGGTGCCGATCGCGCCACACGAGCGGGTGTTCGAGGCGCTCGAGCGCGGCGACGTGGACTACGCGCTGCTGATCCACGAGGGTCGCCTCACCTTTCGCGACCGCGGACTCCACGCGGTGGTGGACCTCGGCGCCGCGTGGGCGGCCCGCACGGGAGGTCCGCTGCCGCTCGGTGGCAACGCGATCCGCCGGTCACTCGGTCCGACGGTGATCCGCGACGTGTCCGCGCTGCTGCGCGCCAGCATCGCGCACGCGCTCGACGACCGCGAGGCGTCGATCCAGTGGCTGCTCGACCGCGGCGGCGCGCTGCGCACCCGCGATCAGGTGTCGGAGTACCTCTCGATGTACGCGAACCACCGCACGCTCGACTACGGCGAGGACGGGCGCGCCGCGATCGTCGCGCTGCTCACCGAGGCTGCCGACGCGGGGCTGCTGCCGCGGGCGCCGGTCGAGTTCGCGTAGACGGGCCTTCGACTCGACGGCCTCGGCTCCGCAGCCTCAAGGGGTCACCAGGCCGACCACCCCCATCTCCCGGCGGAACGCCTGGTACTCCGGGGTCCACTCGCCGTCGGGGCCGCGGATCACCAGCCGGCCGGTCTGCCGCTCGAGCCCGACCACCTCGTCGGCGCGCGGCCGAACACGTACTCCCACCGCTCGACCACCGCGAGGCCCGCGGCGACCGGCGCGGCTTCGGTCCGCGGGTCGTCGGCCATCATCACGAAGCAGAACCGGCCGCCCGGGGCCAGCCACCGCGCCGCCGCCGCGCAGTAGTCGAACACCGACCCCTTGAGCTCGATCCGCGCCCCGGCGCGCTGCGGGTGCGACGAGATCAGCCCGGTGCCCACCGGGACGTACGGCGGCGACCCGGTGATCAGGTCGAACACCGGCCCCTCGGGGAGCTCGACCGTCCGCAAGTCGGCGTTGACGATGTGGGCGCGGTCCGCGAGCCCGTTCGTCTCCACCGTGCGGCGCGCCAGGTCGGCCGACAGCTCCTGCACCTCGACCCCGACCAGCGTGGCCTCCGGTCCGAGGTGGTACAGGGTGGACAGGCCCACCGAGCCGATGCCGCACCCGAGATCGAGCAGCCGACGCGCGTCGGGCCGCGCCCGCGACGCGCGCCACGCGGTGACCAGGTCGTCGGTCGAGAACCGGTGTCCCCGCCGGAGCTGGTGCACCTTCCACGGCCCGATCAGCTTGTCGAGGGTCTCGGGCTCCACGCGGTCAGGCCTCCTGCGACAACGCGTCGACCTCGGACTCGGGCAGCCCCAGGTCGCGCGCCACCCGGACCACCGCGTCGCGGAACACGTTGACCCCCGCGAACACCGACAAGAACCGGCGCTTCACCGACACGAGCTCTCGCTCCACGTCGGGCGCCCCGAGTCCGTGCTCCTCCGCCAACGTGCGGATCTCGTCGTGCTCGGCGTCGCTCACCACGCCGTCGGCGAGCGCCACCAAGATCAACGAGCGGAGGAACGTCACCTTCACCGCGTCGGTCGCCAGCGGGCGCGTCCCGTCGGCGTCGGGTGGGAGGTTGGCCTCGAACGACGCGATCAACGCCAGCTCACGCTGGTGGATCAACCCGTCGGCGCGCGCGACCCTGCGCATCCCGAGCGCGATGGTGGCGGCGGCGTCGCCGTCGACCGGGACCTCGGTCTCGAACCAATCGGCGTTCATCGTCCCTCCTACACGCGGCTCGCGAGGGCGCCCGCGAGGGTGCGCGCGACGCTCTCCACGACCTCGACGTGCGCGCGGGTGAATTGGCGATCCGGTGGGTTGATGAGCTGGATCACGCCGTACGCGGTCGACTCGTCATCGAGCAGCGGTACACACAACACCGCGAGCGCCGGCAGCTTCCGATCGATCTGATCGAGGTTCGGGGTGTCACTCGCCACGTCGTTGACGAGCAGCGTGCCGCGCATGTCGAAGCACATCCCGACCAAACCCTCGCCGAACCCGGCCTGGCGCCCGATCACCTGCGGGCCGAGGGGACCGCGCGCCGCGGCGAACCGCAGGGCCGGATCCGACAGCGTGCCGATCGCGATGCTCGACGCCTCGGTGTGGACGTACTCGGCAACGAGCTCGAGCGACGCCTCACACGCGGCCTCCCGGCTCGCCACCTGCGCCAGCCGCTCGAGATCGACGATCCGCTCGGACAGCGACCGGGTGCGCAGCGACGAATCCGACGGCATCGTCATCTTCGGCGGGGGGCGCCGGACGGCCGCCTCCTCCTCGAGCAACGTCAGCGGCTTGACCTGCTCGCGGATCGCCTCCCACCGCTCCTGTGGGCTCCGCTGGGTGACCCGGACCGAGATGTCCGGCGCGTGCTGACGGATCATCCACGACCGCATCCCGGTCGGGTCCTCGATGAACACCGACCCGTCGCGCGCGGGGGAACACGTGAGCTTGCCGATCGTAGAGATGTCGATGTCGAAGAACGCGAGGGCTTTCCCCATCGCGGTCATCCAGTTGTCCGACTCGATCTTCACCGAATCGCCGTTCAGCGCGGTGATCGTGTACTCCACCATCCCTCCGGAACCCGCTTCGATGCCCGTGTCGACGCGCCCGCCGCTGCACGCCGCCCGGTTCGTCTACCGCGATCCTGCAGGATCCGAACCAGCCGACCGCACTTTATCTCCGGGACGGCCAGTCGTACGACCCGGGTCGGAAGAACCCGACGGAGCGAGATCGGCGCGGCTGATCCACGCAGGCTCGGGCCACTGCGGGACCGACTCCCAGATCGCGCGCGCCGCCAGCTGCGCCGGCGCGGCGTCCGCCAGGTGACGCGCGACCGACCGCGCGAGCCACGTGTCCGACAGCCCGAGGCGGGTCGCGACCCACGCCGCCTGATCGTCGGGCTCGGCGGGCAGCGTGCGCGAGGTGTGACTCCAGCCGCGAACCTGCTCGATCCACCGCGCGATCTGGTCGACGAGCGCCCGCTCGAGCGCGGCCACCGGCGCGCCCGAGCCCCGCTCGAGCCGGGCGCGCACGCCGACCTGGTTCAGCAGGCCCTCGCAGTGCGCCCGCCCGAAGTGCGCGAGCTCG
This sequence comes from Myxococcota bacterium, assembly GCA_040080105.1. Lineage (GTDB taxonomy): Bacteria > Myxococcota_A > UBA796 > UBA796 > JACKER01. The sequence continues at coordinate 187 of JBEBJC010000912.1, read as the reverse complement.
AGGTTCAACCCGGCGTTGGGGGCGCGCTCGGTGAACAGGCCGACCTTGTAGTCCTCGGCGCTCGTCCCCTCGAGGTCGGACAACACGACCCCGCAGCACCGGACCTCCCACCCGTCGAGCGCCCACTCCGGCGGCCCGGTCCCCTCCCCGTCGCGGTCGAGGGGCAATATGCGTTCGGAGAGACGAC
>JBEBJC010000066.1:0-16184 GCA_040080105.1 Myxococcota bacterium | reverse complement strand
CGATCGGCGCCTCCCTCCGCTCGGTCCCCACCACGAACGGTCGGCCGTAGTACAAGCCGGTCGTGCCCGTGTCGTCGCCGGTCCACGGGGTGCACAGGTTGTCGCGCGCGGTGGTCTCGTCCCACAGGGCCACGTCGAAGCAGCAGTCCTCGTAGAACGCCGTCTCGAACACGCAGACCTCCGCGCGCAGGTCGATCGGGAGCGCCGCGTCGAGGGCGTAGTTCACCACGTTCCGCACCTCCCACGGCTCGAGGTCTTCGGCGGTCACGCTGCACCGATCGACCCGCGCGTGTGGGATGCAGGCGCGGAACCGGCTCCCGGGCACGAGCTGCTCGAGGTCGAACGCGGGGCTCGCCTCGGGCAGGTCCTCGACCGGGGTCACCACCTCGAGCGGGACCTCGAGCGGGCCGGTGGAGAACCCCTCCCCGACCGCTTCGAACCACGTGCTGTTGGAGCCGACGCCCTCGAACACCAGCAGCTTGAACTCCGCCCGGCCGTCCGGTGCGACCACCGCCTCGCCGACCACCGTGTACGAGCCCTGGACCAGGTACATCGAGGCGCCGGGCGGCGCATCGGCGACCAGGAACGACTGGAGGTGGCCTCGGGCCGGCGTCCCGAGGTGGGTCAACGTCGGGGACCACGTCGGCGCCTGCAGCGCGGTCCCGCGCCGAGGGCCGGTCGTCGGGCCGGTGGCCGAGCCCGGCGGCTCGGGGCGCGACGCCGCGCCGCCGGGGACCGACACCGGGCCGAGCCTCCCGTCCCCGCCACACCCTGCCACCAGCGCCATCGCCACCGTCAGCCGCAACCGGATGTCGTTCGTGTTCACGGAGTCCTCCGCGCCGGCGTTTGCGAAGAACGCGCCAGGGCGGCGCAGCGGACGAACGCCGATCGTGGGACGCAGGCCCTCCGGAGCGCGGAGCGCGCCCTCCGGTTGACGGAGCGACCGGCAGGACCGATGCTGCAGGCATGCTGCTGTCGATGTTGGCGTCGTGCGCGACCGGCCCGCGCGGGTTCCGTGAGATCGCGACCGGAGACACGTTCGAGGTGTCGTTCACCGGTCCGATGTCGGGGACGATCCACGGCGCCCGCGTGTCGGCGACCGACCTCTCGACCCAGGACGGGCTGTACGACCCGCAGCCGCAGAAGGCGGGGACCTGGCTCGCGACCCGCACCGTATCGGACCCGACGACCGCGCAGGGCGGGTGGTGGCTGCGCGGCCACGTCGACGGGGCGCCGCTCGGCTGGACCGGGGGGTGCGGTGCGCCCGAGCCGGCCAACGAGTGGGTCTCGACCACGGTGTTCGTGTTCCCGGGCGAGCCGCCGTCGATCTCGGTGTTGGTCCCGCTCACGAACGGCGGGTCGGCGTCGTTCGACGGGGCGGCCACCGGCGCCGTCACCGACGCGGGGGGCATCACCGCGGTCGGCCAGTGGAGCGTGCCGTGGTGCGGCGAGGTGCAGACCGCCCGCGCGATCGGGCCCGGCGAGGTCCGGGTTCGGTGGGCGATCGATCCGGCCACCCGGCGCCACTGGCCCGCGCCGAAGCGCGGCGCGATGTGAATGACGCTCACCCCTGCGACAGGGTCTTGCTCCACCCCTGATCGTACGACACGACCAACAGCGCGCCGCTGCCGTGCCGCACCAGCTTCAGCCTCACCGGCGCGCCCTCTGCGGTGAGCCAGCCGACCCGCGCCTCGAGCTCGGCGAGGGATCGGCAGCTCCGGAGCACCGCGATCTCGGACCCGTGGCGGGTCGGGTCGAGCGGGGTGATCAGGGCGGCGAGGCGAGCCGGGAACGGTGTCATCGCCCCCCATCGTACCCCCGGCGCACCCTTTTTTCTCGGCCGCCGCATCTTCCCGAACCCACCGGTCGTGGTGGGAGTGAAAGGAGCGCCGATGTCCACCGAGAAGACCGAGTCCGCCTTCCGCCTGTCGTACACCGTGTCCCGCACGATCCGCGCCACGCCCGAGCGGGTGTGGGCGCTGCTCACCGACGCGGAGCGGTTCCCGAGCTGGAACACCACCGTGTCGAAGCTCGACGGGCCGATCGCGCCTGGCTCGAAGCTCGCGATCCAGGTCCCGGTCGCCCCGGGCCGTACGTTCACCCCGAAGGTGGTCCGGTTCGAGCCCGCGACGGAGATGGTGTGGGCCGACGGGATGGCCCCGATGTTCAAGGGCGTCCGCACGTTCACCCTCACCCCGACCGCCGGCGGGGTCGAGTTCCGGATGACCGAGACGTTCACCGGGATGTTCCTGCCGATGATCAAGGGCAGCCTCCCGGACTTCCGGCCGGTGTTCGACACCTACGCGGCGGACCTGCAGCGCGCCGCCGAGTCGTGAGGATCAGACGATCCCCGCGCGCACCGCCACCGCCACCGCCTCTCCGATCGTCTCCACCTGCAGCTTCTCGTAGATTCGCCGCACGTACGTCCGCACCGTGTGGAGCGAGATCCCCCGCACGTCGGCGATCTGCTTGCACACCAGCCCGCGCGCGAGGTCCTGCAACACCTCGCGCTCGCGGTCCGACACCCGGATCGGGACCGGCGCAGGCGCAGCCTCCGGCGCGGCTCTCACCAGCGCCAACAGCGTGCGCGCCACCCCCGGCGTCAGCGGGGACCCTCCGCGGGTCACCGCGAGGACCTGCTCCACGATCTCGTCCGGAGGCGTGCTCTTCAGCAGGTACCCGTCGGCCCCGGCGCAGATCGCGCGCAGGATGGTCCCGGGCTCGTCGAACACCGTGACGTTGACCACCGCGACGCCCGGCACCGCCGACTTGACTCGCCGGGTCGCCTCGATCCCGTCGAGCTCGGGCAGATCGATGTCCATCAACACGAGATCCCACGGGGGCCGCTCGCCGCGCTCGCGGTGCTGCTCTGCCCGCTCGAGCAGCGACAGCGCGTCCTCGAACGTGCCCGCCAGCGCGAACGCCGGCTCGGCCTCGAACAGGATCTCGAGCGACGCCCGGTATCGCCGGTCGTCCTCGACCACCACCACCCGGACCGCGGCCTCCGGCTCCATCAACGGCGCTCCTCGGCGGCCGGGTCGAACCGGAGGATCACCACGGTTCCGCCGCTGGACCGCGTGCTCATCGACAATTTCGCCCCGATCTCGTCGGCCCGCTCGGCCATGCTCCGCAAGCCGGCCCCCCCGCAGGTTCGCCCCCGGACCGGCGACAGCCCGACCCCGTCGTCGGTGATGCTGAGCTGCCAGGTGCGGCGCCCGACCCGACGGAGGTCCAACGTCACGACCTCGGCGTTCGCGTGCCGGACGGCGTTGTGGATCGCCTCGACCGCGATCAGGAACGTGTTGATCCGGACCGGCACCGACAGCGGCACCGCCGGGACACTCTCGGTCACCTGCGCCTCGAACCGCGGCCGTCCTGCGGCGCACGCCGCGGTGCCCCGCTCGACGATGTGCCCGTGCAGGGCCTGCAGGTTCGCCGCGCCGCTGCGCAGGGAGGTCACGATGTCGGTGAGGCCCCGGCCGAGCTCGGCCACCAGGCCGGCGATCCGCGCTACGAGCTCGGCGCTCCGAGCCTCGCCGGGGTACCGCGCGGCCACGCCGGCCAGCACCCCGATGCTGCCGAGCCCCGAGCCGATCTCGTCGTGCAGGTCGCGGGCGATCCGGGCCCGCTGCCGCTCGAGCTGCACCGCCGCGCGCAGGCGGGTCCGGTGCGCGACCCACCCGCCGCCGACCAGCACGGCGGCGCACCCGAGCAGGAACGGGGCCCGCAGGTACCACGGGGCGCGGACCCGGAACGCCACCGCGGCGGGGACCTCGCTCCACTGCTGCCCGTCGAGGCTCGCTTGGACCTCCGCCCGGTATTGCCCCGTGCCGAGCGCGGCGAGCCGCAGCGTCGCGTCGCGGGACGGCGGGGACCACGGATCGGCCGGGCGGAGGCGGAACCGGTACTGCAGCTCCCCTCGCCGCCCGAACACCGGCGCGGCGAACTGCAGCTCGACGAGGTTGCGCGCGGCCTCCAACACCAACGGCTCCGCAGGATCGTGGACCCCGGCCTCCGTTCGGGTCTGCACCAGGTACACCGGGGGAGCCTCGGCCGGGGCGCGAGCGTCGGCGGCGATCCTCGTGATCGCCCCGTCCACGGTCAGCAGCCACAACGCGTCGGTCTCGACGATCTCGCGCGGGGTCACCTCCCGCCGCACGCCCTGGGCGGCGCCCAGCCGCTCGAGGACCCGCCAGCCGCCGGGCTCCTCGTCGTCGGACTCGACCCGGATCACGTCCCCTTCGGCCAACACCCACACTCCGCCCCGCGCCGACGGCGTCAACAGGCCGAGTGTCCCCGTCCGCAGGGCGGCGCTCGCGGGGATCGGGGTCCACCCGCCCGAACGAGGGGCGGCGCGCAACACGCCGAGTTGCCGCACCGCCGCCCAGATCTCACCGCCCGTCGCCGCCAGGTCGACGACCTGGGCGGGCGGGGGCAGCACCTCACACGACCAGCCGGCGTCCGGGGTGGTGAGCACGCGGTCGACGCTGGCGCGGCACAGGTGCCCGAGCGCGCCGTACACCACGACGCCGTCGACCTCACCGACCGCGGAGATTGACCACGGGGTCACCCCGTCGACCGCCGGGGGGGCGCCCGCCACCTGGTGGGGCACCGGGTCGGCCGGATCCGACACCAACAGGCCGAACGGGGAGGCGAACCAGGTGCGGCCGTCACCCCCTCGGGCGCAGCCGTGGAACACGCCGCTGACGCCGGCGCCGGGGAGCTCCTCGGGCTCGGCGTCGGCGCGGTACCGACGGGTGGTGCTCCGCCCGAGCGTCCACACGTCGCCGCGGGGATCGGGGCACGCCGCGGCGGCCGGGTGGGTCCACGAGGTGGCCTCGAGCGCGCCGCTCGCGTAGTGCAGCCGCCGCATCCCGCCCCAGGTCGGCGTCCACAGCCCGTCGGGCGCTGGGTACACGCGGATCGTGGCGCTCGGCCACGACGCGGTGCGGGGGCTCGGGACGTGCCGCAAGCCCAGCTCCCCGGCGATCCACAAGCCGCCCTCGCGGTCGACCAGGGCGGTGCCACAACAAGAGCCCCGCACCAGCGGGGCGCTCGCGCCCGAGGCGTCGATCCGGTACACGCCCTGATCGTTGCTCAGGTACACGTCGACGCCGTCCGTCACCAGGTCGATCGCCCGCCAGTCCGCCCCGAACAGCCGCCGCGCGCGTCCGTCGCGCAGCTCCGTGACCACGCCGTGGTCGTTGGACGTGGGGTCGTTCGCCGTGGTCAGCACCGAGCCGTCGGCGCGCGCCACCGCCGCGAGCGCGTGGACCGACGGCCCGAGGTCGGTCCAGCCGGCGTCCGTCACCCGGCCAAGCCGCCCCGCGGCCTCCACGAACACCGCCCCGTCCCCATCGGCGCCGACGAGCCGAGGCCCGGCGCCGTCCGGCGAGGAGCCATCCGCCCACGGGCCCGGGACCTCGCGGAACGTGTGCGGCGCCGCCTCGACCCACACCCGATCCGCCGCGAGCCACACCCGCCCGCGCCGGTCCAGCCGGACACCGCCGGGGATCGGCGGCTCGACCGGGACCAACAGGGCGCGGAGGTGGTCGCGCCGGACCAGCTCGGCGGGGACGCCCTCACCATCCACCACCACCACCCGGTCCGCGGCGCCCGACCCCCGAACGACGGTCACGCCCGGGCCGGTCATCCGCGTGACGTTGTCCCCGTCGAACCGCGCCACGCCCTCGGCCGTCGTGACCCACAGGAAGCCGCGCTCGTCCTGGTCGACGGTCCGAGTGGTCGTGGCCGGCAGGCCGTCCGCCGAGGTCCACAGGCGCGACTCGTGCGCGACGTCGAGGCGCTCGGGCTCGGCGGCAGCGGTGTGGATCACCAGGAGAGCGGCGACCATCGGACGACCTCGGACGAAGCGTACCTCGCGGCGCGCCGGGTCCGCCGGGTCCCCACATGTGGCGACGGGTCCGGCCCGCAGCGCCCGCCGCGGTCCCTGAGCGGCGGAGAGGCCCGGTTCGGCGTAGGAAGGGCGACCGGAGGACCCGATGTCGGCCGTCGCCGCTGCGCGCGAAGAGTTCCTGACCCTGGTCGACGCGATCCGCCCCGAGCTGCACCGGTACTGCGCGCGGCTCACCGGGTCGGTGATCGACGGTGAGGACATCGTCCAGGAGACGCTCGCCCGCGCGTTCTACGCGCTCGGGACGCTGAACGAGCCACCGCCGCTGCGCCCGTGGCTGTTCCGCATCGCCCACAACGCGTCGGTCGACCTGCTGAAGTCCCACGGGCGGGCGCGCACCGAGCTGCGCGACGACCTGACCGAGGTCGCGGGGGCCGACGACCCGCCCGATCCGTGGGTGGTGCGGGCGGCCCTCGCGCGGTTCCTCGCGCTGCCGCTCACCCAGCGCAGCGCGGTGATCCTCAAGGACGTGCTCGGCCACACCCTCGAAGAGGTGGCCGAGGAGATGGAGTCGACCGTGATGGCGGTCAAGGCCCTGTTGGTCCGAGGTCGGGCGCGGCTGAAGGAGCTCGACGCCGAGCCCGAGGGGGCGCCCCCGGTCGAGCGCGACCAGCTCCAGCGGTACGCGTCGCTGTTCAACGCCAAGGACTGGGACGGCGTCCGCGCGATGCTCGCGGCCGACGTGCACCTCGACCTGGTGGCGAAGGCGACCCGCCGCGGCGCGGCGGTGGCGCAGTACTTCGGCCGGTACGCGAACGAGCAGGTGTCGCTCCGCCCGGGCCAGCTCGACGGCCGGTGGGTGCTCGCGGCGTACGTCGGGGGGGCGCCCGACCCCGCGTACTTCGTGCTGCTCGGGTTGGAAGGCGCGGCGGTCCGCACGATCCGCGACTTCCGGTACGTGTCGTACATCGCGGCCGAGGCGGAGTTCGTCCCGTGGTCGACGTGAGCGGGTTCACCCTGCACCAGGCGGACGCGATCGACTGGCTCCGGTCCCGCCCCGACGGCAGCGCCGACCTGGTGATCACCGACCCGGCGTACGAGTCGCTGGAGCGCCACCGCGCGATCGGCACCACCACCCGGCTCAAGCGGTCCAAGGCCTCGAGCAACGCGTGGTTCTCGATCTTCCCGAACAGCCGGTTCCCGGACCTGTTCGCCGAGCTGTACCGGGTGCTCCGGCGCGACGCCCACCTGTACGTACACTGCGACGCCGAGACGATGTTCGTGATCAAGCCGCTCGGCGAGGCGGCCGGGTTCAAGTTCTGGAAGCCGCTCGTGTGGGACAAGAAGCGGATCGGGATGGGGTACCACTACCGCGCGCGGTACGAGCTGGTGCTGTTCTTCGAGAAGGGCAAGCGCAAGCTCGCCGACCTCGGCGTGCCCGACGTGCTGGAGGTGCCGCGGGTGCACGGGGGTTACCCGACCGAGAAGCCGGTCGCGCTGGCGAGCGTGCTGGTGGGGCAGAGCTCGTCGCCGGGGGAGCTGGTGCTCGACCCGTTCACCGGGTCGGGCACCACCGGGGTGGCGGCGGTGCAGGCCGGGCGTCGGTTCGCCGGGTGCGACACCAACGCGGAGGCCCTGGTGGTCGCGCGGGAGCGGCTCGCGGGGGCGGCGACCGCCTGAGCTCACGAGATCCGAGACAGCAGCAGCTCGGCCAGATCGGCGCGGATCCCCTCGGTCCCGGGCTCGGCCACCCGGTTCTCCAGCTCCTCCGGGTCGGCGACGAGATCGTAGTACTCGGCCACCTCGAGCGTGCGCTCGTCCAGCACCAGCAGGTGCTCCGGGGTGCGCACCGATCCGAAGTTCATGTTCTCCGCCACCACCTCGGCGCGGTGGGGGCGGTCGTCGGGCGCGAACACGAGCTCGGTGATCGCCTTCCCGCGCTCGCCCTTCTTCGGGTCGAGCCCCCCGATCTCGAGGATCGTGCTCGCGAGGTCGACGAGCTCGACCTGCGCGGTCGAGGTCCACGGCGCCACCCCGCCCGGCGGGCGCACGATCAGCGGGACGTTCGTGGCCTGGCGGAACATCACCACCTTGCCGAGCAGGTTCTTCTCCCCCAACATCTCGCCGTGGTCGGAGGTGGTGAAGATCCACGTGTCCTCGAGCCGCCCGGTCTCGGCGAGCGCGTCGAGCACCAGCCCGAGCGCCTCGTCCACGTGGGTCACGAGCTGGGCGTACAGCGCCACGGTGAGCCGGTGCTCGAGCTCGGTCTTCGGTGGGACCGCGCCGGTGCGGGCGAGCGTCACCAGCTCCGACCACGGCTCGCCCGGGTCCTGCCGGTTGCCGAGCGGCAGCCGCGGGTCGAGCGGGTCGTACGGGGCGAGCCGGTTCGGCGCGTTCCACGGCGGGTGGGGACCGGGGAAGTTCACCTGCAGGTAGAACGGCCGGTCCTCGGGCGCGGTGTGGATCCACGCAGCGGCGGTCTGGCCCACGAACGAGTCGAGGCACAGCTCGTCGTCCATCGACCACGGCGGGTCGGACACCGGCAGGGTCTCCCACTCGCGCACCCGGAACGCGGTCTCCTCGTAGTTCGCGAACCAGTCGATCCACCGGTCCTCCCACGTGCCACCTTCGACCGGCATCTCCCGCAACCACTGCCGGTACGGGTTCTCGACCGTGTAGGTGGTGCGGTTGCCGGGGACCTCGACCGCCTCGTCGAACCCCCAGGTGAGGAGCTGCGGCAAAGTCTCGTCGGTCGACTGGTGCAACGTCTCGCTGGTCAGGTGGGCCTTGCCGATCAGGGCGCACCGGTACCCCGCCTCGTCGCGCATCCGCCGCACGTGGCTCGGCTGACTGGGGTCGATCTCCGACACGTTGTCCATCGTGCCGTTCGCGTTCGGGTACCGCTGGGACATGAACGAGACCCGGGCCGGCTGGCACAGCGGGGCCACGGTGTACGCGTTGCGGAAGCTCACCGACTCGGCGACCAACCGATCGACGTTCGGGGTCCGGATCACCGGGTGTCCCCACGCGCCGATCGAGTCTGCCCGCCACTGATCGGGCATCAGCCACACGATGTTCGGGCGCCGCCCAGGGGCCCAGCTCGGCGGCGACGGCGTGCGGCCCGGCCGGTCGGACGGTGCAGGGCACGCGCCCACCAACGGCAGTCCGGCCAACACGGCGCGGCGGGTGATCGACGACATCGGAGCCCCTCTCGACCGTCCGAGTAACCCCCCGCACGATCAGCGGATCGCTACCACCATCGCGGTCACGTTGTCTTTCCCGCCGCCCTGGTTCGCGGCGCGCACGAGCTCGCGCGACGCGATCCGCGGGTCGTCGTAGGTGTTGAGGATCGACTCCATGTCGCGGTCCTCGACCTCCCCCCACAGCCCGTCCGAGCACATCAGCACCCGGTCGCCCGGTGCGAGCTCGATCCGGAACAGGTCGATGTCCACGTCGTGCTCGGTGCCGACCGTGCGCAGGAGCACGTTGCTGTGGATCGAGTCGCGCGCCTGTTCGGGGGTGAGCCGCCCGCGCTCGACCATCTTCTGCACCAGGCTGTGGTCGCGGGTGATCTGGTGCAGCACGCCGGCGCGTAGCAAGTACCCGCGCGAGTCCCCGACGTTGGCGACAAACCCGACCGGCGGTCCGCCGTCGTCGGGGTCGACCACCAGGGTGCACACCATCGTGGTGCCCATGTCGGTGCCGTGGGCGAGCGCCGTGTCCTTGACCGTGTTGTTCGCCGCCTGGAACGAGGTGTCGAGCAGCGCCTCGTGCGCCTCTCCCTGCCGCTCGCGCGCCGCCCGGCACACGGTCTGCACCGCGAGCGCGCTCGCCACCTCGCCGCGCTGGTGCCCGCCCATCCCGTCGGCCACTACGTACAGCCGCTCGCGATCCGACAGGCGCGCCCACCGCCAGTTGTCCTCGTTGAGCGCCCGCACCAACCCCACGTCGCTCATCCCGCCGACGATCGACGCGTACCGCACCGGCGCCAGCGACTCGAACCGCCGCTCGATCTCGCGCCCGAGCGCGGTGACCTGGTCGAGCGTGCCGGTCTCGGCGCCGATCAGCAGGTCATGCAGGTCGTCGGCCTCCACGTGGCAGTACCGCCGCAACATCTCCCCGAGCGCACACAACACGGGGCGCTGCTGCTCGTGCGGCACCGGGCCCTCACCGACCGAGTCGATCTCGAGGTCGAACAGCCGGACCTCGCCGCCCGCGCCCACGAACAGGTTCGCCCGGCCGATCGACGCGAGGCACACGCCGCGCGCGTGCAGGAACGCGAGGATCCCGAGGATCCGCTGGCCCATCGCCAGCAGCCGCGCGTTGTCGAGCGGGGCGGCCTCGTCGACCATCAGCCCCTCGCCGGTGTACGGGACACACGAGTACAACGTGCTGCGCTCCACCACCACGTCGACGGGCTGCGACAGGCCGGGGTGGGTGATCCCGAGCGCGACCCACGCGAGGTACGCGCCGAACCGCTCCGGGTCCCACCGCGCCGACAGGAGCAGCCGCGGGTGGGGCGCGCCCGGGCGTGGGTCGGCGGCGAGGTAGAAGCACCTCCCCTCCGCGCGCCGGACCATCCCCTCGATCACGTAGGGTCCGATCGACGTCCCGGGGGCGAGGTACACGGGCTTGTCGCTCATCCGACCCTCCGGTTCGATCTCGACGTATCCTGGAAGGTCTACAGGTCCACCTCGTCGCCGGTGGTGGCGAACCACTTCCCGTTCTTCGGATCGAGCTTGCCGGCCTCACACGCCATCGCGAGCTCACCCGGGAAGTCCGAGCACACCGCGGCGGAGCTGCCGTTGGTGCACCCGATCATCAGGTCGCCCGGCAAGGTGTCGCACTCGTCGCCGCGGGACTCGTCGTACACCGCGGCGCCGGCCTTGGCCTTCCCCTTCCGCCCCTTGCCCTGCCGGCTCGCCGGGTCGGCGGGCGCGGCCTCCGGGGCCACGGCCGGGGCGGGCGACGCCACCGGCGGGGCGGCAGGCTCGGTCCCACATGCGATCAGCTGGATGAACCACGTCATGTCGTCTCCTCCGATTGAACTTACGCGAACATTCAAATACCGCGGATCTTAGAAATATTCCACCACGGCCGGAGCCGCCGGCTAAGGTGGGCCCGATGTGGACGTGGCTCGCGTGCACCGCCGACCCTCCGTCACCGGTCGACCCGCCGCCGATCGACAGCGCGAGCTCGGCGCCGCTCGCGCTGGTCGGCCCGTCGTTCACCGCTGCCCCGTCTCCGTACGTGCGCCAGGTGCACCACCTGCGCGCGACCACCTCGGTCCCGACCCGGCTGTCGGTCACGCTCGACGGGGCGCGGCGCATCACGTTCGACGCGCTCGACACCGACCACGACGTGCCGCTGTACGGGCTGCGGGCGAACACGGTCGCGACCGGCGTGGCCACGTTCACCGCTGCCGACGGCGCCGCGGTGGAGGCCCCGTTCTCGTTGCCGATCGGCCCGTCGTTCGAGCTGCTGCCCACGGTCGAGCTGGTGTCGTCGGATCCGGCCCGGAGCGAGGGCGGGTACACGCTGTTCCCGCTCACGACCGCCGACGAGGAGCGCGTGTACGCGGTCGACGCCGCGGGCGAGCTCGTATGGGCGTGGGACGCCGAGGGTGACGTGAAGGCGCTGCAGTGGGTGGACGGGGAGCTGGCGGCCTTGTTCGAGGGCAGCGCGCTCCGGTTCTCCCCCGACGGGCCGATGACGCGGCTGTGGACCGAGAACGTCGACGGGGCCTCGTCGTTCTTCCCCGACGCCACGCCGATCCCGGTCGAGCTGCACCACGAGGTCGCGGCCGCGGCAGACGGCACGTTCTGGGCGCTGGCGAAGACCCAGCGCGCGGTCGACGCGTACCCCACGAGTGAGCTCGACCCGACGGTCACCGCCCCCACCACGATCGACGACGACCACGTGGTGCACTTCGCCGCCGACGGGTCGGTGCTGTCCGACTGGTCGATGGCCGACCGGCTCGATCCGACCCGCATCGGGTTCGGCTCACTCGACTGGAACACCGCCGACGGGGCGTACGACTGGGCCCACGCGAACGCGATCACCCCGCGCCCCGACGGCGGGGTCTGGGTGTCGCTGCGGCACCAGGACGCGGTGGTGGCGCTGTCTGCCGCGGGGGAACCGGAGTGGATCCTCGGGAACCCCGACGGGTGGCGGGAGCCGTGGGCGTCGCTGCTGCTCACCCCGGTCGGGACCCCGTTCGAGTGGCAGTACCACCAGCACGCGCCCGCCCTGCGCGCGGACGGCGCGATGGTGCTGTTCGACAACGGCAACGACTGGCGCACCACCCCGTACAGCCAGGCCCCCGACCCGAGACCGCTGCACTCGCGGCTGGTCGCATACGAGGTCGACCCGGTCGCGCGCACCGTGCGCCAGCTGTGGGAGTCGCCCGGCGACCCGCTCACGCTGTACGCCCAGGCGCTCGGCAACGCCGACCCGCTGCCGCGCACCGGCAATGTGCTCGGAACGTTCCCGTACCTGCACGACGAGGGAGGGGTCGACAACATCGAGCTCGGGCGCGGCGATCGCACCGTCCGCCTGATCGAGGTCGCCCCGGACGGCGCGGTGGTGTGGGACCTGCGGCTGTCCGTGCCGGTGTCGCTCGACGACAAAGGGGTGCTGGTCGACCGCGCGATCCGGATCCCGTCGCTGTACGGACCCGGGGTGACCGAGGAGGCGTTGTGACGACGTTCGGGGAGCGGCTGGAGGAGCGGGTGCGCGCCCGGGGGGTCGGCGCGTGTGTGGGCATCGATCCGTTCGCCGACCGGGTCGCGGGGGTGCGGCCCGGGATGTCGGCGCCCGAGGTCGCTGCGGCGATCCGCGCGTTCGGGCTCGCGGTGGTCGAGGCGGTGGCGCCGCTGGTCCCGGTGGTCAAGCCGCAAGTGGCGCTGTTCGAGCGGTGGGGCGCGCCGGGGGTCGCCGCGCTGACCGACGTGGTGCGGGCGGCGCGCGAGCGTGGCCTGGTGGTGATCATCGACGGGAAGCGCGGCGACATCGGGTCGACCGCGGAGGCGTACGCGGCGGCGCAGCTCGACGAGGACGGCCCGCTCGGGGCCGACGCCGCCACCGTTTCGCCGTACCTCGGCCCGGAGTCGCTCGAGCCGTACCTGCGCCGGCGCGAGGCGGGCAAGGGGATGTTCGTGCTGGTGCGCACCTCGAACCCAGGCGCGGCCGAGTGGCAGCTCGACACCGGGATCGCCGAGCGGGTGGCCGAGTGGATCGCGCAGACCGCGCCCGAGCGGGGCTACGGCTCGGTCGGGGCGGTGGTCGGCGCCACGTTGCCGCCTGCGGAGGTCGCGCGGTGGCGGGCCGCGATGCCGCGCACCTGGTGGCTCGTGCCGGGGTTCGGCGCGCAGGGGGCAGGGCCGCAGGAGGTGCGGCCGCACTTCGACTCCGACGGCCTCGGCGCGCTGGTGTCGAGCTCGCGCGAGGTCGGGTTCCCGCGCGGTGGGGCCGATCGCGACCCGGTCGCAGAGATCGGGGCGCGGGCGCGCGCGTTCGTCGAAGCGGTGCGCTCCGCCACACGCTGAACGGGCCCCGGCGCCGACCGCTGGACGAAGGCCGTGAACGCGCTACGATGGCCCCTCGTCTGGGGGTACGGACATGTGGTTCGCGGTGGTCCTGGTCGGCTGTGGGTCGGTGTCGGTGGAGGGGCGGGTGGTCGACGGGCTGAACGGCCAGCCGATCGCCGGGCCGTACCGGGTCAAGGCGAAGGCCGTGTCCGCCGAAGCCGCCATCTCGTGCCAGTTCTTCGACGCCGACGTGAGCGCCGAGGGCAAGTTCGTGCTCGACCAGCTGTGCACCGGCACCGCGTACACGCTCGAGACCGACCGCGACGACGTGTGGCTGGTCGACCAGGACCAGGTGCCCGAAGGTGGCTGGGCCCAGCCGACCGACCTGGTCGCGTGGCGGGTGCCGAAGGGCGCCGGGCTGTACAAGTTGTCGAACGGCCAGCTCGAGGCGCTCAAGACCGCGGCGGACGTGAAGAGCGAGAAGATCCTCGGGAGCGAGGAGCGGGTGCTGTACCCGGCGGCGATCCCGAACGCGGTCACGGTGATCGGGCCCGAAGACTACTTGGTGCTGGTCGGCAAGGCGGCGGTCGAGGAGCTGAAGATCGAGCCGCTCGTGGCGTCGGGCCAGCGGAAGTTCGGCGACGCGACCATCACCTGGACCATGGAGCCGTGGCTGTACGTCGGGGTGAAGTTCACCGACGACACCACGTTCGAGCGTGTCCCCGCCACGGTCGACGCGGCGAAGGTGGTGGACAAGGAGCGGGGCGAGCGCAAGGCGCGGTTCGTCTCCGGATCGGCGCTCGCGGCGGGCCGGTACGCGATGCTCAAGGAAGGTGACAAGCGGCTGTACGTGTTCGACTTCGGCGCGGGCCAGGGCACACCGGCGCCCACCACCACCCCGGCCGAGCCCGCCCCGGGCGGCTGATCGCGTTGGCTGTCGCGCGGGCCGACGTTACGGGACCGACCTGCGGGGGGTCCCGATGTTCTCGGCCGAGCGGATTCGCGAGATCTTGGAGGAGCGGTTGCCCGAGTGCACCGCGATCGTGCTCGATCCGGGCAACGACGGGGCCCACTTCCAGGCGGAGGTGGTGTCGTCCGCGTTCGCCGGGAAGATGCGGATCGCCCAACACCAGCTGGTGTACGGCGCGCTCGGTGATCACATGAAGAGCGACATCCACGCGCTGCAGCTCAAGACCTACACGCCGGACGCCTGGCCGCACCGGCACGGGAGTGGAAGATGAACGACCAGACGAAGCAGCGGATCGAGGAGATCCTCGGCAGCAAGCGCGTGATGCTGTTCATGAAGGGCTCGCCCGATTTCCCGCAATGTGGGTTCTCGATGCGGGCGGTGAGCATCCTCAAGGCGATGAACACCGAGTTCGGGTCGTTCGACATCCTGAGCGACGACGAGATCCGCGCTGGGATGAAGGAGTTCGGCAACTGGCCGACGTTCCCGCAGCTGTGGGTCGACCGGCAGCTGGTGGGCGGCTCGGACATCATGATGGAGATGTGGGAGCAGGGCGAGCTCGAGAAGGTCGTCACCGGCTGACCCCAGGGGCATCGCGCGATCAGTCGCGCGCCGCCCCCACCACCAGGTCCACCGTCGCGGCGCACACCGGCTCATCGGGGCCGCACCAGTGCCGGCGGAGCGCTCGCTCGCGCGCATCGACCGGGAGCCCGCTCCGCGCCGCCGCCGCCTCCACCGCGATCGCGTCGACACACGCGTCGTCGTCGAGCGAGCACCCGGCCGCGGCGTGGGTGTCGAGCACCGGGGGGTACACCGCCCCGTCCGCGCGCGCCTCGAGCGCCTCGCGCACCGCGTTGCGGGCCGCCGGGCCGTCGCCGACCGATCGGAGCCACCGCCGCTCCACCCGGCCGAGCGGCGCGCGGGCGTCGGCGACCTGGGCCGACAGCTCGGGGCCGACCGCGTCGACCAGCTCGGTGAGGATGTCGGCGCGCCGCACGGTGAGCACCACCTCACACGCCGCGCGGCTCCACGCCGGATCGGGCGACCCCTCGGCCTCGGCCTCACACGCGGCGTCGCGGTACGCGAGCCAGTGCCGCTGGGCCTCGCGCGGGGACCAACCGTACCGTTCGAGCGCGTCGACCAGCCGGTTGAGCCGGTCGAACTCCACCCCGCGGGCCTCGAGCGCACACGCCGGGCCGGCGGCCGGCACGCAGTCGACCCGGCCGGTCCACCGGGCGAGGTCCCGGGCGCGGGCCGCTGGGGTGGTGGTCGCGAGCGACCCCAGGCGGCTCTCGGTCAGCGCGCGCACACACGTCGCGGTGGGCACGCAGCTCGGCGTGGCCGACAGTCCCGCCGCCCAATTGCAGGTCGCCTCCGCCACCTGAACCCACTGCCCGCGCGTGGCCTCCCCGATCGGGCTGCGCTCCCACCCGTCGAGCGCCTCCGCGACCTCGCGGGTGCGCGCCTGCTCGCAGCTGCACCGCGCGTCGTCCGGTCCGGGACACGGAGACGCGAGCGCGGCGCCGGCCCAGGGGATCATCGGGACAACACGCCGTCGCGCAGGAGCTCGTCGACCAGCGCCTCGACCTCGGCCCGCTCCACCTCGTGCCGAGCGGCGAACGCGTCGAGCACCTCGGCGGTGAGCGGCGCGGCGCGGACGAGCTCGGCCAGCGCCGGCGGCAGCACCTCGACCCTCACCTCTCCGCCCGCCAGCGCGACCACCACGTCCTCGGAGCCGGTCCCGGTCGGCGCCGGAGCCACCGGGTCGTCGCGCACCGCTGCGGCCCACGCCGCCGTGCCCTCCGGCAACGTCAGGCACCGCGCGGTCGCGGCC
>JBEBJC010000911.1:0-3663 GCA_040080105.1 Myxococcota bacterium | reverse complement strand
CCGCCAGCACACACGCCGCCGCCGTCCACGACACGGTGAGGCCGAGCACCGCCGCGACACACGCCGCCGCGATCGCCAGCGCGAGCGCCGCCGTTCGGGCGAGCGCGATCCGGCGGCCGGTCGGGGTCAGGCGTCGGACCGCGATCGCGGCCCGACGGCAATCGTCGCGGCTCAAGGTGTAACCGAACTCCATGGACGACACGTTACCTCGGGGCTCGGTAACGCGCGGTTCCACTCGGACTGTCGCTGGCCTGTCGTCGCCGCGATCGCGCGGCGGGAGCGGGTCGGGCCCGAGATAACGGTACCGGGCGCAGGGACGGGTGATGGCGGCGGCGTGGGGCGGACAGGCGGCGTTGATCGGGCTCGCGACGGCGGTGTACCTGCCGATCGCCGCGATCGGCGTGGCCCGGGTCGCCTGGTGGGAGTACACCCGGACGCTGCCCTCGGTCGCCGCGCTGGCCGACTACCAGCCCGCCGCGGTCACCGTGCTTTACGACCGCAACGGGGTCGTGTTGGGCGAGCTGTTCGTCGAGCGGCGGTACGAGCTGTCGATCGACCAGATCCCCGAGGTGGTGCAGCAGGCGTTCGTCGCGGGGGAGGACGGGGCGTTCTGGTCCCACGGCGGGATCGACTACCTCGGGGTCGCTCGGGCCGCGCTGCGCAACGTCGACGAGGGCCGCGCGGCCCAGGGCGCGTCGACCATCACCCAGCAGGTGGTGAAGAACCTCGTGCTGAACAACCCCCACAAGACCTTCCGGCGCAAGCTCGACGAGGCCGCGCTCGCGTGGGAGGTCGAGGCCACGTACGACAAGGGGTACATCCTCGAGCTGTACCTGAACTCGATCTTCTTCGGCGCCTCGAGCTACGGGGTCGAGGCCGCCGCGCGCAGCTACTTCGGCAAGCACGTCGAGGAGCTCAGCCTCGGCGAGGTGGCGCTGCTGGCGGGGCTCCCTCAGCGCCCGTCCGAGTACAACCCGTTCCGGAACCTGCCGCGGGCGCGCGAGCGCCAGGCGTACGTGCTCGGTCGGATGGTCGACCAGGGGTACGTGACCCAGGCCGAGGCCAACGCCGCGCTCGCCGCGCCGATCGTGCTGCGGCCGTCGAAGAACACGTTCCTCGACAACGCCCCCCACTTCACCGAGCACGTGCGGCGGTGGCTGGTGGAGCAGCTCGGGGAGGAGGTGGTGAACCGCGGCGGGCTCCAGGTGACCACCACCTGTGACCTCGAGCTGCAGCGGGCCGCGCAGGCGGCGGTGCACGACCGGGTCACCGAGCTCGACCGGGGCTCGGGGCTGCGGCGGGCGGGTCGGCGCACCGTGCCCGAGGCCGAGATCCTCGATTGGCGGGCGGCGCACCCGGCCCCGGGGCCCCTCGTCGCCGGCGAGGTCTACGAGGGCGTGGTCACCGGGGTGCGGTCGGACCAGCTGGTGGTCGCGGTGGGGGAGCACGAGCTCGCGCTGTTCGCGCACGACCACCCGTGGATCAGCCCCCGACACCGGTCGCCGTCGTTCGACGAGAAGGTCGCTTCGGCCGACGAGCGCGAGGCGTACTGGAAGCGGATCGAGGCCCAGCGGGAGGCCGCGGCCGCCGAGCTGCTGGCCGGAGGCCTGACCGACGCGCCTCCGGAGCTCGAGCTGCCCGAGGCCCCGGGGGTGCCGCTGGTGGCCGTCGGGGATCTGCTGCAGGTCACCCCGGCCGACGGGGACGTGGCGCGGGTGGCCGACGGGCGACGCCTGCCGCGCGGGCGGTTGGTGCAGCCGCGCGAGCTCGAGGGGGCGCTGCTGTCGATGGAGCTCGGCACCGGCGCGGTGCGCGCGCTGGTCGGCGGGGCGGACTTCGAGGGGTCGCAGTTCAACCGGGCGATCCAAGGGCGTCGGCAGGTCGGCTCCACGTTCAAGCCGTTCGTGTACGCGGCGGCGCTCGCGTCGCGCGAGTACACCGCCGCGACGATCGTGTCGGACGATCCGCTGTCGATCGATCTCGGCCGCGGCAACGCGTGGACCCCGCGCAACTACGGCCGCGACTCGATGGAGCCGATGACCGTCGCGCAGGGGCTGGCCCGGTCGCGGAACCTGGTGCTGGTGCGGACGATGATCGGGCTCGACGAGTGGATGGACGGCGACGTGGTGTACACGTTCGCGCGGGCCCTCGGGCTCGGCGGCCCGCCCACCGCCGCGCTCCCCGCCGGGTGGGCGCCGACCCCCGACACCCAGTACCTGTGCCCGTGGACCAACGAGCGGAAGTCGGCGTGGTACTGCCGCGACCACCAGCCGCCGCTGCCGCCCGACACCGACATGAAGGCGCACCGCAAGGCGCTGCCGAAGGAGACCGACCACCAGTGCCGGTCGTGTGACTACTCGATCGGCCTCGGGTCGGCGTCGCTCACGTTGGCCGAGATGGTGCGCGCGTACTCGGCGTTCGGGGCGGCGGGCCAGCTGGTCGAGCCGTACTTCGTGCAGGAGGTCCGCGACCGCGACGGCAACGTGTTGATCTCGGCCGAGCCGCAGCTGCTGCCGGTGATCGACCCGGGCGTCGCGTACGTCACCCAGTTCATGCTCCGCGGGGTGGTCGAGCGCGGCACCGCGCGCGACGCCGCCGGGCTCGGGGTCCCGGTCGCAGGGAAGACCGGCACCACCGACGAGGGGCGCGACGCGTGGTTCATCGGGATGACCCCCGAGCTGTTGACCGGGGTGTGGGTCGGGTTCGACCAGCCGCAGCCGATCTCCGAGCGGGCCACCGGCAGCCGGATCGCGCTGCCGATCTTCGTTCGATACACCCGAGAGGCGGTGGCGCTGGGCCGGCTCGACCCGCTGCGCGGGTGGGACGAGCCGGTCCCTGGCTCGGTGAGCTTCGCCCAGGTCGACGAGCGCACCGGCGGTCGGCTCGACAGCGGCGGCAGGCGGTACCCGTTCCTGCCCGGCACCGAGCCCCCGATCCGGGCTCCGGTCGCCGACGCCGCGGTGGCCGAGCCCGGGCTGGCCGAGCTCGAGTAGCTCACGGCCCTCAGCGGGACGTCGACGGTGATGGGGTCGACGACCTGTGGGCGGCCTACGCGGTGCACCAGGGGTGGGTGATCGGCGGGGCCGACCTCACGCCGATCGCGCACCTCCCCGGGGCCGTCGCGGCAGTCGCGGTCGGGGACCTCGACGGGGACGGGCGCGGCGAGCTGGTGGTGCGCGGTGACCCCGGACTGGCGCTGGTGTGGGCCCCGGCGGGGGAGGTCGAGCCCGAGTGGGTCGCGTCGGACCTGGTGCCCCTCGGCGCGGCGGACGTGGACGGGGACGGGCTGGTCGAGCTGCTGGCCCGCGGGGACCGGTGGGAGGTGCTGGCGCTGCCGTCGCTCGAGGCGCGGGCGTGGGTCGCTGGCTACACGGACGCCGCGCTGGTCGGCGCCCCGGACGGCGGGCTGCTGCTCCTGGAGTGACGCGGCCCACCCCCGGGGATCGGTGGTACTCTGACGCGAGCGGGGGGACGGAGTGGCACATCGACAGCTCGCCTCGGTCGCGGCGGTGCTCGTGGCGTCGACCGCGTGTGAGGAGCCTCCGAAGCCTCCCCCGTCCGACACCGAGCCCCCGGCGGACGGTGGGGGCGAACCGGGCTCCGTCGGCGAGTGGACCGTGGCTCTAGCCGAGTCCGTGGGGTGCGCCGCGACGCCCGAGCCCA
>JBEBJC010000910.1:0-3663 GCA_040080105.1 Myxococcota bacterium | reverse complement strand
TGATACGGGGTCATGGCTGCGATCCGCGCCTCCTCTCCGCTCTGGCCCATGGAGACCCAGGTGTCGGTCACCACCACGTCGGCTCCGGCCACGGCCTCGGACCTCGACAGTGCACCTTCGAGTGGAGCCATCTCGGCCACGGCGCCCCAACGCTCGGCGAGGTCGCCGGCCGCCCCGACCGACAATGGGGATCGGCCCCCTGCCCCTGTCCCGGCGCCGAAGCCTCGGGCCGAAACCGCCACCGTCCGCGCCAGCGGCGACGCCGACCAGGTTTGGCTCGAAGGGCCCGCCGGACGGGTCGAGCTCGGCGCGGTGCCCGCGGGCGCGTACCGGATCCGGGCCGACTTCGGCGGGGAGGGCGCGGTGTCCGCAGGCCGGGTCGAGCTTACCGCGGGCGAAGGGGTGACGCTGGCGTGCAACGCGGCGTTCCAGATGTGCCAGGTGCAGCGGTGACCGGCCCGACCCGCTGGCGCCGAGGCGTGATCTGGACCGCGATCGCGGGCCTGCTGTGCGCGGGGGTCGTGGGCGGGCGGTCGCCCGGGCCCGCCCCGGTCGACGGGGTGCTCGCCGCGTGCCCGTCGAGCCCGAACTGCGTGTCGAGTGACGCCGACCCCGCCGACGCCACCCACGCGATCGCCCCGCTCGCCCCACACGGAGACGCCGCGGACCGGTGCGCTCGGCTGTTCCGGGTGGTGTCCGGGGTGCCCGGCGCCGGCGACGGGTGGATCGTCGGCGACACGCTGCGGTTCGAGTTCCACACGCGGCTGTTCACCGACGACGTGGACCTGGTGTGCCGGCCGCACGAGGTCGACGTTCGCTCGGCGTCGCGCATCGGGTACGGCGACGCCGGGGTGAACCGCGCCCGGGTCGAGGCGATCCGCGCCGCGTGGGACGCTACCGCCCGCTGAGCTTCGGATCCATCGCGTCGCGCAGGGCCTGCCCGAGCAGGTTGTACGCGGTCAGCGTGACGAAGATCGCGAGCCCGGGGAACACCGCGAGGTGCCACATCCCCTGCCCCACGTACCGGCGGCCCTGGCTCACCACCTCACCCCACGACGGCGCCGACGGGTCGCCGAACCCGAGGAACGACAGGCCGCTCTCGGTGAGGATCGCGCCCGCGATCCCGAACGCGATCGTCACGAACGCCGGGCTGATCGCGTTCGGCAACACGTGGACCCCGATGATCCGCCAGCGCGGGATCCCGAGCGCGACCGCCGCCTGGACGTACTCCCGCTCGCGGTGCGACAGCACCTCCCCGCGCACGAGCCGGAACATCCCCGGCCACGAGAACAGGCCGATCACGATCATGATGTTCAGGATCGACGGAGGCAGGAACGCGATCACCGTGATGATCAGGAAGAACTGCGGGAAACAGATCACGATCTCGGTGATCCGCGAGAACACCAGGTCGACCCACCCGCCGAAGTACCCGGCCGCGAGCCCGCTGGTGATCCCGATCGTCGCCGAGATCGACATCGACACGATCCCGACCAACATCGCGACCACGCAGCCGTGGATCATCCGCGCCAGCACGTCACGGCCGACGTCGTCGGTGCCGAGCCAGTGCTCCCACGACGGCGACAGCTTGAGCGCCGCGCCGTCGAACTGGGTCGGGCTGTACCGCACGGGCGGCCAGATCGCGAACCCCAGCTCGGCCTCCTTCCAGGTCTTTCCCTCGAGCGCGGCGTAGTGGTCTCCGAACGGGTAACCGCCGCCGACCTCCAGGCTCTTGAGCTCGTTGCGCAGGCCCACCCACGGCACCCAGGTGTCGACGTAGGTGGTGAGCGCCGGGAACTCGGTGGATCCGTCGAGCCGGGCGACGATCGGCTTGTCGTTCGCCAACACCGGCGCGAGCAGCGCCACCAGGAACAACATCCCGGCGAACGACATCCCGACCACCGCCGCCGAGTCTTTCTTCAACCGGCGCCACACCGACGCCCAGTAGCTCTCTCCCGTGGGTGCGCTCACTTCTCGATCCTCACCCGGGGATCGACCACCCCGTACAACAGGTCGGACACCAGGATCCCGAGCAGGGTCAGCAGCGCCGACAGCGTGGTGGTCGCCATCACCACCGGGTAGTCGCGCGACAGGATCGCGTTGAACGCGAGCAGGCCCATGCCCTGGATGTTGAAGATGTACTCGATGATCACCGAGCCGCCGATCATCGCCGGCAGCAGGTTGCCGATCAGGGTCACGATCACGACCAACGCGTTGCGGAACGCGTGGTTGATCACCACGACCCACTCCGACAACCCCTTCGCTCGCGCGGTCCGCACGAAGTCGGCCTGGATCACCTCGAGCATCGAGGTGCGCACGTACCGCGACAAGCTCGCGAACCCGCCGTACACGAGGGCAGTCATCGGCAGCACGAGGTGCCACACGGTGTCGCCGATCACCTGCAGCCCGGTGTAGTCGCGCACGTCCTGCGCGTGCAACCCGACCGACGGGAACCAGTCGAACACCCGCACCGAGCTGAACGTGAGGATCAGCAGGGTGGCCACCCAGAAGCTCGGCATCGAGTACAACACGAACACGACCAGGCTCGAGACCCGGTCGAACCGGCTGCCGCGGTACACGGCGGCGAGGATCCCGAGCGGGACGCTGATCGTGTAGATCACGAAGATCGCCATCAGGTTCAGCATCAAGGTGGTGGGCAGCGCGTCGCCGATCTTGTGCAGCACGAGCTCGTTGTCGACGAACGACCGGTCGAAGTCGAGCGTGAGCGTGCGCGCCAGCCACTTCACGTACCGCACCGGGAGCGGGACCACCGACCACGCGTCGGCGCCCACCCACACCGAGGTGCCGTCGAGCGACGGCGCGAGGTCGTGCACCACCCCGATCGACGTCGGGAGCTGGCCCACCTGCGCGCCGGTGGCCGGGTCCCACTGGCGCACCGACTCGTCGCGGCTGCCGGTGAACAGTCGATCCCCGAGCCACGCCACCGCTGTGACCCCGTCGGTGTGCCCCTCGAGCACCACCGGATCCCCGAGCCCGGTCGCGACGACCGGGAACACCCGCGCGCTGCGATCGTCGGACCCGGTCGCCAGCCGGCCGCCGGCCGGGTCGAACGCGAGGTCGACCACCGCGCCGTCGTGGGCCTCGACCTTCACCGAGGGCTCACCGGTGGCGAGGTCCCACCGGATCAGCGCCCGGTCGCGGCCACCGGTCCAGAACGACGCGCCGTCGGGCGACAGCGCGAGCGCGGTGGTGCCCGAACCGTGGCCCGGGAACTCGTGCAGCACCTCGCCGGTCGGGGCGTACCGGCGGACCCACCCCGCGTCGGACACCGCGAGGAAGCTGGCGCCGTCGGGGAGCCACACGAGCTTCCGCACCGGCCGCCCGCTGCCGGGGACGGTCGCGGTGGCCTCTCCGCCCGCGCGCGGGTGGACCAGGATCGAGCCGTCGCTTGCCGCGCTCACCACCGAGGTCGGGCCGACCGCCACCGCCCACACCGAGGCCGCGTGGCCGGGGTACGACCGGAGCTCGGTCCCGGCGCCGTCGACCGCTCGCAGCAGCCCGCCGGCGCCGCCGAGCAGGTGCCCGGTCATCGACTTGGTCGACGACACGGCAAGCTTCCGGGCATGGTCGGTCCCGAAGCCGCGAAGAATCTCAAGACGTTCAACGAGGACTTTCTGCGCTTCGATCTGAGCGAGCTCGGCCCGG
>JBEBJC010000909.1:0-3666 GCA_040080105.1 Myxococcota bacterium | reverse complement strand
GTCGACCCCGACTGGGACGCGGACCCGGTGCTCGACGACGAGGCGTTCACCGTCGCCACGCGCTACGACGCACTCGACCGCGTCACGTCCCTGGTCAGCCCCGACGGCTCCGACACGACCCGCACCTACGACGAAGGCGGACGGCTCGTCACCGTGGCTGTCGCCGTTAAGGGTGCCGCCGGCACCTCGTTCGTGGATCACATCGCGTACGACGCGCGAGGCCAGCGCCTGTCCATTGCGTACGGCAACGGCACCTCGACGACGTACGCCTACGATCCGTACCGGTTCTGGCTGACCCGTTTGCACACGCTGCGCGGCGCCACTGCGCTGCAGGATCTCCAGTACACCCACGACGCCGTCGGCAACATCGTCGAGATCCGCGACGACGCGCAGCAGACGGAGTTCTTCGCGAACGCCGCGGTCACCCCGACCCGAACGTTCGCCTACGACGCGCTGTACCGGCTGGTCCGGGCGACCGGGCGCGAGAAGGTGGACCAGCGCCAGACGACCGCGTTCTACGCCGACTACGCAGGCGCCACGGGCGCGATCCCGGACCCGGCCGACCCGGCCCTGCGGCAGTACACCCAGGCGTACCGATACGACGCGGTCGGCAACCTGCTGGAGATGAAGCACCAGCAGGGCCTGGGCGGGGCGGTCGCCTGGCGCCGGGGGTACGCGTACGAGCCCGGCAACAACCAGCTGGTGAGCACCAGCGCCCCCGGCGACGACCCGGACGACCCCGCGACCCACACGGACCGGTACCCGTACAACGAGCGCGGCGCGATGACCGCGATGCCGCACCTGCCGGCGGTGGTGCGCGATCCGCAGGACCAGATCCGGCGCGCCGACCTCGACCTGGCGGGGAGCGTCGCGTGGTACGCGTACGACGCTGCGGGGCAGCGGGTCCGGAAGCGGGTGGACAAGGGCGGCGTCCAGGAGGAGCGAAGCTACGTCGGCGGGTACGAGGTGTGGCGGAAGCGCACCGCTTCGGGGCTGCAGGAGGAGCGGCAGACGCTGCACGTGACGGACGACGATCGGCGGATCGCGCTGATCGAGACGCTGACCGTCACCAACGGCTCCGCGGTCGTCACCCCGACCCCACGCCAGCGCTACCAGCTGGGCGACCACCTCGGGACGGCCGCCCTCGAGCTCGACGAGGTCGGGGCAATCATCGGCTACGAGGAGTACCACCCATACGGCACGACCTCGTGGTGGGCCTCGGACGGCTCGACCGATGTGAGCGCCAAACGCTTCCGGTACACCGGAATGGAGCGAGACGACGAGACCGGCCTCGCCTACCACGGCGCACGGTACCTGGCGCCCTGGTTGGGACGATGGACGGCCGCAGACCCGATTGGTCTCGCCGATGGGGTGAACCGGTTCGCCTACGTGCGCGGGAACCCCGTCGGAAGGAGCGATCCCACCGGCTTGCTCGAAGGGTTGGAGCGATTCCTCGCGGCCACCGCCACGCTGTCGGGTTCCGCGGCCGCCGGAGCGCTCGCAGACGACGTCACCGGGATCGGGGTGCTCGACGATTTCACGCTCTTGGTGTCCGTCCCGATCTTCGCGGTCTCAGCGGGGATCCTGGGTGGGATCTACCTGGCCGGCGGCTTCCAGGATCTCGCGGCGCCGCCACGGCCCGAGGCCGATCTGTTGCGCGAGCGCAGGTCTCCCATACTCGCGGGCGACGAGCCGCGAACGGCGCCTGTGCAGCCGCCTGCTCAGGCGCCCCAGTGGCGCTCGGACGAGCACGGAAATGTGTGGACCCACGAAAACGGCACGTGGACGATGACGAGCCACGCGAAGGGCGCTCCGGGCGCGCTGGGAGAGACGCGCACGACGTTCTCAGAAGACCAAATGGGTGGGCGTCTAGCTGGTGGGGTCCCGCTCGCGCTCGGGCTGGGGATGTTCTCCGATCTGAAGTGGTTCGCTGAGCGCATGGGGTTCAGGACCTACATGAGCTTCTATGATGATACGTTCGACAAGATCGAGCTCCAGCGGCGGCTCACGACGCTGATGCACGGTGCGGAGGCCATCCACTTCAACCTGACGGGACTGCGGGGACCGAGCGGGGAGTTCTTGGTCGATGAGCGCACGTTGCAGGTCAATGTCGGGGTCCTTGCCGACATCGCCAGGGAAGGACGAACGGGAGGGCTAAGCGCTTCCAATCTGACGAACTGGGAATTCTCGCAGGTCCTGGAAGACCCCGAACTGCTCAGCAAGACGACCTTCTACTTCCAGAAGACGGTCGATGACGAGTCGGTGTACGAGCCGATCTCTAGAGGAAGGCTGCCATGAGCCAATACTGGGACACCTTGCGAACGGGCACCCCGGTCGAAGCCTACCTGGGGGTGGCGGAATACTCCGTCTCCCATGGGAGGCGGATGTTGGTGGTGCTGCACAACGACAACTTCCCATGGGGCGATCATGTCGTGCTGTCCGGGGTGCGTTCCTTCTCTGGGCGATTGGAAGGGGGACCCTATCAACTGTCCCTGGGGCCTGGATCGGAACCGGGGTGCAGGTCGCTCCACGGGGTCGGCCGCGGCGGAGAGTTGCTGGCCATCGAGTTTGATGGTCCGGACCGCCTCGAGAAGGCCACGGGTCGGTGAGCGGTGAATGCGGGGGGCTGACTCACCGGCCTCCCGCCACCCAGCGGGAACGGCGCGGGCGCAGCCGGCGCGGCCGGTGAGGTCAGCATCTTATTGGGGTTTCGAGCTCTCGCCGGAGCTCGAGACAGACCGAGATCACCGACGCCCTTCGGGCGGTGACCGTTCAGCGACGGCCTGGGGGATCACAGGCCCGGAGTGGGTGCTCGATCGGGTGGAGGTTCCCGATGCAGCAGATCCGCCGCAAGGTCCGTGACGCCGCCGACGCGCGCCAGCGGGCGCGATGATCCAGAGTGAGCGACAATCACGGACGCCTGTTGGTGGGACGCCAACCCCACCTACACCTACGATCCGTTCCGGTTCTGGCTGACCTGCCTGCACACGCTCCGCGGCAGCACCGCGTGGCAGGGCCTCCGGTAAAAGCTCGACGCCGTCGGCAACATCGTCGAGATCCGGGACGACGCGCAGCAGACCGAGTTCTTCGCCAATTCCCAGGTCACGCCGACCCGGACGTTCACCTACGACGCATTGTACCGCCTGACCCGCGCCACGGGTCGGGAGAAGGTGGACCAACGCCAGACCACCGCGTTCTACGCGGAGTACGCAGGCACCACTGGCGCGATCCCGGATCCGGGCGACCCGGCCCTGCGGCAGTACACCCAGTCCTACCGATACGACGCGGTCGGGAACCTGCTGGAGATGAAGCACCAGCAGGGCCGGGGCGGGGCGGTGGCGTGGCGTCGCGGCTACGCGTACGAGCTCGGCAACAACCAGCTCGTGAGCACCAGCGCGCCCGGCGACGATGCCGACGACCCGGCGACCCACACCGACCGTTACCCCTACAACGAGCGCGGCGCGATGACTGCCATGCCGCACTTGCCGGCGCTGGTCCGCGACCCTCAGGACCAGATCCGCCGCGCGGACCTCGACCTGGCCGGTAGCGTGGCGTGGTACGCGTACGACGCTGCCGGGCAGCGGGTCCGCAAGCGGGTGGACAAGGGAGGGGTGCAGGAGGAGCGGATCTACGTCGGCGGGTACGAGGTGTGGCGGAAGCGCACCG
>JBEBJC010000908.1:0-3670 GCA_040080105.1 Myxococcota bacterium | reverse complement strand
GTCGTACACCAGCTCCTCGGGCGCTCCCGGGCGGGACATCCGCGCCGCGGCGAGGTGAAACGACCGACAGTGCCTCGTCAGCACCTCGGTGATCGCTCGGCGCCCACCTTCATCCCCGACGAACATCAGCCGCAGCACGCCCTCCTCGCCGTACCGGCTGCCGAACGAGGTCCAGGTGAGGAACCCGGCCGCCCCGCCGACCACCGACGCCCCGACCAGCGCCACCCCGGTCTGGCCGACCCCGGCCGCCATCCCGACCGCCACCGACAGGAACAGGAACACCGCGTCGCGAGCGTCCTTGACCGGGGTGCGGAACCGGACCACCGCGAGCGCCGCTCCGAGCCCGAACGCCCGCGCCAGCGAGTCGCCCACCACGCACATGATCAGGCACACGACCATCGCGAGCAGGGCGTTCGACTGGGTGAAGCCCTGGGAGTACGACATCGTGCCGTGGGACCACGCGTAGAACCAGCCCACCGCCTGGCCGGCGAGCCACGCCACCAGCAGCCGCAGCAGCAGGTCGTCGATCCCCAGCGCTGCGCTCGGAGCGCGGGTGAACAGCGCGGTCATCAGTACGTCCACGGCAACCCTCGGGTCCACGTGTCGCCGACGGTCAGCGTCGACAGCACGTACTTGGAAAAGCTCACCCGACCCAATTCGGCCATCCGCACGAGCCGGGCCATCCACGACGGGAACGCGCCGTTGAACTTCAGCTCGAGCAACGCCGGCGCTCGGGTGGGCAGCGGGATCCACAGGTCGGGGTCGGCGGCCAGCGGCTCCACCGGATCGACCGGCTGCGCCTCGATCGCGGAGTCCACCGTGAGCCGCGATCCCTCGCCGAACGGCGACACGAACGCCTCCCGCTGGTACCGCACCCACACCCGCGGCCGGAGGTCCACCCGGTCCACGGTGGTCCGGAACCGCACCAGCTCGGCCCGGTCCGACGTGTCGGGCGCGCCGTCCAGCAGGGCCTCCACCCACCCGTCGGGCGTGGCCGTGCGCTCCTTGAGGATCGTGGCGCCCGAGCGGCGCTTGATCTCGGCGAACCACCGAGCGTCACCGAGGCCGTAGGTGCGCAGGCGGACCTTGAACCGGGTGTGGATCCCCTGCAGGGTCTGCTGCGCCAGGCGATCGTCGGAGGTGTCGAAGTACAGGCTGTCGACCTCGTACTTCCCGGTGGCGCCGAACCCGTCGGGCTCGCAGAACGTGTCGGCGAACGAGTGCACCAGCGACAGCTGGCCCAGGTCGAGCGGGTACTTGAACTCGAACCGACCCGGGGTGTCGGCGCTCCAGGCTCGCCCCGAAGCGGAGGCCGTTCCCCGTGTGGTCATGGGCTGTTCTGCGCCCCAGGGGTGGGGTTCGACGTGCGCTGCAGCTCCCCACCGTCCGGGATCCGCGCGAACGACTGATCGTCGACCGCGGGCCCGAGGTCGAGCACGGTGTCGATCGCCACGGTGCCGTCGGCGGCGAACAGCGCCACGTCGTCGCCGCCGGCGGCCGCGAGCCCGAACGACAGGTGGTCCGGCCCCGCCTCTTCGTCGTCGTCGGCGAACAGCACCAGGTAGTCACCGGGCTCGATCGGCGGGAGCTCGGCCGACAGCTCGTGCCGCATCGGATCGGCCACGTCGTCGGTGATCCACAGGCCCCCGACCTCGACCGCCTCGTCGCCCGGGTTGTACAGCTCGACCCAGTCCGGGAACGCGCCGGACTCGTCGGCGAGCGTCGACACGTTGGCCGGCATCACCTCGTTCACGAACAGCGCGATCCCTACCGCGGGGGAGCCCGAGTCGACCCCCTCCGGGTCCGACTTGCACCCGACCGCCCACACCCACAGCCACCGGCTCGTCATCGGTTCGTTTCCTCGTCGAAACATAGTCGAAACCGAGCCGCACCGGCCATCCCGATCGGTCACGGACCCAGGTCGGGGTACTCCGCCAGCACCTCTTCGCGCAACCGCTGCGGCCGATCGGCGAGGTGCACGTCGCCCTCCGCCGGGGCGAGCGTAAGATCGAGAGACCGGACGAACCCGTCCACCGCCCGGTACACGTCGGGCAGGGCGGCCGCCTCGGCTCGATCGGCCACCGCGAGCGCGACCTCCGCGTACGCCCGGCGACAGCCCGGCTCGGCCTCGCACCAGGCGCGCGCTGCGCCCTCGCCGCCGAACGCGGGCAGCTCGGACACCCAGCTGGTCTCACCGTCGGACGGGAGCCACGCGAGCGCGGGCCGACCGGCGCCCCCCACCGCGAGCCGCCACCGGGACGGGTACCCGTCCGCGTGCCCGACGACCACCTCCCACGCGAGGTAGGTCAGGAACGCCTCCTGCGGCACGAGCTCGAACAACGCGGCGACCGCGTCGGGTGTCGGGGGCGCCGACAGCAGCGCCTCGACCTCGTCGAGCGACTCGCCTACCGCGGGGTCGTCGACCACCGGCCCGTCCTCGCGGCTCCGGCGGACATCCCCGGGCAACAACCCACGCCCGAAGTCACCGAACCCCCGCTCCGGACGGAACACGACCGGGGCGCGCCAGCCGAGCCGACGCTCGACGAACTCGGCGTCCTGCCGCTCGACCACCAGGAACACGCCCGCTGGGACCTCGTTCCACCGCACCTCGGCGAACCCGACCCGCGGCGCGGGCAACCCGAGCAGGCGCGCCGCGCGAGCGCTGGTGGCCTCGCGGGCGAGCGTCGGATCGGAGGGGTGCTGGTGCAGCTCGAACGCGGTCAGGCCGCGGTGCGACGCCGGGGTCCACCGATCGAGCAGGACGACCAGCGACGGATCGTCGGGCGCGCCCGCCAGCGCCACCCCCACGTCGGGGTACCGCGCGCCGTCGAGCTCGAGCGCCGCGTGGACGACCTGCCCGGGCGCCGGGCGGCGGTCGGGGTCGATGGTCAGGTCGACCCGGACGACCCGGTCGTCGCGGAACACGAACGCCGAAGCCTCGTCGTCCGCCCACTCGACCCCGGTCGCCTCGGCGTCCTGCGGCTCGATCGCGCACGCCGCCAGCCACCACATCCGCCCTCCTGCGGCGAGCATTCCCGCACCCCGGCCGGTTCCGTCACCGGAGCGCCGCGTCGCGGTTGCCAACGGGCCGGGCAGGATGGTATCGACCAGGTTCAACCGAGGTGCACATGTTCCGGATGCTCACGTTCGCCGCTCTCGCGCTGCCCAGCTCCGCGCTCGCCTGCCCCGGAGCGGAGACCGCGAGCCTCGCGTCCACCGCCACCCAGACGGTGACCGCCGCCGATCCGACCCACTGCGCGAAGAACGCGTCCCTCGTGGGCACGAACTGCTCGTGGTCCACCGGCGCGATGGCGCAGCGGGTGCAGGCCGAGGGCCGCGACACCGCGATCACCACCCGCCTCGCGGCCCAGACCGCGGCGCTCGACTCGAAGGTGGCCGCCCCGTACCGCGCGGGCGACCTGTACGTGATCGCGAACACCGTGATCGAGGCCGCGAACCCCTCGGACACGTTGTCGATGACCGGCAAGGTCCTCGAGGTCGACGGGGTGAAGTACCTGTTGGTCACCTCGTTCTCCAAGTCGAACAGCTGACGGTATTCCCCCTCACCCCGGCCCTCTCCCCCGATGCGGGGGAGAGGGGGAAAACGTGCTTCACCCCGGCTCTAACCGGCCCCTCCGCTGCGGGGAGAAGGGGGAAAACGTGCTTCACC
>JBEBJC010000907.1:0-3676 GCA_040080105.1 Myxococcota bacterium | reverse complement strand
GGCGAGGGCGGGAGGCCGAAGCGATCGACGGGTACCGGGAGGGGCTCGCGCGCGCCCCGGGCACGGAGGTCGCGGTGCCGTGTGCGCTCGGGTGGCTCGCCCGTCCGTGGGGCGGCCCCCCCGAGTTCGACGCCGCGGTCGACGCGGTGTTCGCGGCGTTCCCCGGGCCGTACGGGAGCTCCGAGCGGGCCGCGCTCGCCGGTCACCTCGCGCAGGTGACCGCCCTGGCGGCGCAGCAAGGACGGACCGAGGTGGCGCGCCGGTGGGCCGACGCGTGGCTCACCAGGTTCCCCCAGCACTACCGCGCGGCCGAGGTGCTCGCGCTGTCGTCGGCCGCGACCGGCGGGTAGGTGGTCGCGATCATCCGACCGGCGCCCCGCAGCCACGCCCGCAGCGCGAGCTCGGCAATCGCCGCGACCGGTGACAGCGCGAACCAGGTCGCGGTGGCGCCGGCGGGCCCGAGGCGCGCGGCGAGCCGCGGCCCGAACCGATCGTACGCCGCGCGCACCGGCGCGTGCAGGCGTGGGCCGCGCGCGCGCAGCGCCAGCTCGAACGCCTTGAGCACCCGCAGCTGACGGGTGACCGGCCGGACCCGGCCGTCGGCGAACCGCACCGGGCGGGACCCCACGATCCGCGGGTCGCCCCGAGCGGCCACCGTGGCGAGCCAGCAGTCGGGCGGCTCGGTCGGCAGGGCCGCGTGCAGCTCGATCAACGTGTGCACCGCGCCGGCGCCGCCGCCGAGGCCGAGCGCCCCCCACAGCGCCCACGGGGCCCACGGTACCGGCTCGGGTGGCTGCCGGCGGTCGTACCGACCCACCGCGAGCCCGTACGCGAACAGCGCCGCGTACGGAGACAACCCGAGCAGGCCGACCCCGTAGATCGCCACCGCCACCGCGAGCGGAACGACCGGCAGGAACAGCGCGCCGTACAGCGCCGCCAGCGCGACCCCGCCGCGCAGTCCGACCGAGATCCACCGGGCCCGGCGGCCGGTCTCCGCGGCCACGTACGCGGCCATCGCCCACAGCAGCAACGGGTAGGTCCACCGCTGCACCTCCACCGCGTACAGCAGCTTGCCCCACACCCACGCGGTGCCGTCGTCCCACTCGGGCAGCAGCTCCTCGGCGACGCCGGCCTCGCCGGCGCCGAACGCCACCAGCGGGAGGGCGACCGCGGCGATCGCGCTGGTGAACCGGCCGAGCCGGGTCCGGGCCGGCGCCTCGTCGTCGGGGGGCTGCATCGGCCCAGTGTACGACGGCGCGGTTAGTGGGTGGGCATGGAAGCGGTCGTTCGCCACCACGTCCTGTCCCTCGATGACTACTTCGCGGTCGATCGTGGCTCCACCGTCAGGCACGAGTTCGCCGACGGCCAGGTGTACGTGATGGCCGGGGGGTCTCCCCGGCACGACTACCTCGAGAGCCGGGTGTCCCAGCGCTTCGCGCGCCGGCTCGAGGGAGGCCCGTGTGTGGTGATGACCTCGAACCGCAGGCTGTCGACCCCCGACGGCCTGTACTCGTACGCCGACGGCTCGGTGTTCTGCGGGGACCTGACCTACGGGCCCGAGCAGACCGCGACGAATCCGGTGGTGGTGATCGAGGTGCTGTCCGACTCCACCCGCGCGTACGACCGCGGCGAGAAGCTGGAGCGGTACAAGTCGATCCCGTCCCTGCGCCACGTGGTGCTGGTCGAGCAGAGCGTGGTTCGAGTGGACCTGTGGAGCCGCGGTCCGCTGGGCTGGGCGTGTGCGCCTCTCGGTCCCGACGACGTCCTGAACCTCGACGCGCTCGGGGTCGTGGTGCCGGTGGCGGAGCTGTACGAGGGGAGCGACCGGTTCCCGACCTGATCGGGGTCAGCCGCCCTGGCCGCTGTCGAGCCGGCTCGCGAGGACCGCGTGGGTCGCGGCGACGCCGAGCGCGAGCGCCAGGTACGCCGCGAGGGCCAGCGCGAGTGCGCGTCCGACCGGGCGCCGACCCGCGCGCCACCCGAGGACGGCGAACGCGAGCCCGAACGCGAGCCCGACCGCGGCGAACCCGCCGAACAGCCACTGCTCGGCCCGGTCGAGCTCGGTGAGGTGACCGTCGGGGAACCCGGCCCAGGTCAGGTGGACGTACGCCCACGCGGCGACCTCCACCGTGACCCACGCCGCGAGGAACCCGATCCCGCGCGCGCCGTTCATCGTCGGTCCCCGGTCGCCGCGAGCGCGACCCCCAGGGCGAGGGTCGACCCGAGGGCGAGCTCGATCGCGACGTACCGCCCCACGTCGTCGAGCCCCGCCGCGCGGGCGCCGTACCCACAAGCGGACGCGGCGAGGAACCCGAGCGCCAGCACCCGCCCGCGACCGGGCGCGGCCCCGGCGAGGGCGAACCCCGCCCAGTAGTACCGCGACGACACCGCGACCAGGAACACGGGGACGAACCCGAGGACCGCGGCCTCCACCCGCGAGCTGCGCGCGGCGGCCACGAGCCACACGGCGAGCCCGACCGCCACCAGCGCGAACCACAGGCCGGCCTGGGCGTGCGCCGTCGCCTCGCGCAGCGCGTCGGGCGTGTCCCCGAGCAGCAGGTGGCGCAGCCCGATCCGCTGTCGCCCGACCGCGTGCTGCTGGCTGTGGAACCAGAACCGGGGCACGAACTCGGCCCACGCCCCCGGCCCCCGCGTGGTGGTGCACCCGAGCAGCCCCGCCGCGCCGAGGCACGCGGCGTAGGTCGGGACGAACACCCGGGCGAAGTCCGGCAGCCGGCGCTCCCGCAGCGCGGTCCGCAGGTCGGGGAGCAGCAGGCTCGCCACCAGCGCCGCGGGGAACAGGCGGCTCGCGGTGGCCCAGGCGAACGCCGCCGCCGCGAGCCCCGGCCGATCCCGATGGGTGGCGGCCAGCCCGACGAGGCAGGCGGCGAGCCAATCGTAGGCCAGGAACGCGCCGAGCCACCGGTCCTGGGTGCCTGGGAACACCGCCGCCAGCAGCACCACCCACGCGGCGGCCTCGGCGCCGAACGCTGCCCCGAGCGCGGCCAGGCCCACCGCGAGCGCCAGCGGGTCGAGCCAGGTCGAGGCCCACCGGGTGGCTGCCCGCTCGCTCGGCAACCCCGCGGCGAGGGGCCCGGCGACGGCGGTGTACGCCGGAGTGGCGTTGTACCCGCGGTCGACGAACACGTCGCGCCAGTCGCGCTCGGTGAGCGTCGGGGCGAGCGCGCCGATCACCCGCTGCAGCTCGGCGGTGCGCTCGGGGGACAGCTGCGGCG
This sequence comes from Myxococcota bacterium, assembly GCA_040080105.1. Taxonomy (GTDB): domain Bacteria; phylum Myxococcota_A; class UBA796; order UBA796; genus JACKER01. The sequence continues at coordinate 440 of JBEBJC010000907.1, read as the reverse complement.
CGTGGCGTAGCGCGAGGTCCCGGTCGACCTTGCGGTAGGTGTGCAGGTCGCGCACGGTGTCGATGTAGCCGAAGTGGTCGTCGCCGGCGGCGTCGGCGGCGAGCGCCCCGAGGTACAGGTCGTAGTAGCCGAGCTCACCGAAGAACCGGGACCCGACCGTGTAGTGGAACACGTTCCAGGTCTGCACCTCTCCGGCGGACCACCGGGCGGCGGCGGGTCCCACGAACCACCCCGCCGCCAGCGCCGCCAGCGCGGCCACCAGCCCTCGGGTCGGCCAGCCGCGCCAGGTGAACGCCGCCAGCGCCGCGGTCGCCGCCAGCACCCCGCCGAGCTCGATCACCCGACCCTCCGGGGCAGAGCGTACCTCACCGGGCGCGCCGGGCTACGCTCGACCGAGGGCCTCGACATGACCGACGGCGAGGTCGAGGCGCTGAAGAAGC
>JBEBJC010000906.1:0-3684 GCA_040080105.1 Myxococcota bacterium | reverse complement strand
CGGTGAACGTGCCGACGTCCGAGCAGTGGACGGAGTTCGGGCTCGGCCTCACCGTGTGGGGAGAGGCCGACGCCCCGGCGATCGGCGTCGCCGAGGTGGACCTCTGGGACGGCGAGCCCGGGTTTCGGTTGCTGGTCACCCACCCGGACGACGGCGGCGCCTGGACGCCGGTGCCGACCTGTCCGGGCGCCGAGCAGTGGTACGGGGCCCCGCTGGACGGCGCCGTCTGGTGGTTCTGGCCGGTCGACGCGCAGACCGTGGAGTGGACCGGACTGACCTGGTGACCGACCTGTACCCGCGCATGTCCGTCGCGGCGCACGACGAACGCCACCGCCCTCGCGGTTCCGCACCCGCCGCACCGGAGCAGCGCGAACACGTGCTCCGGCAGTCCGCACGCCAGGTAGTCCTCGAGCTCCTGCCGGACATGCCGCGCCACCCGGGTGCCGGCTCCCGAAGAGCGCACGGAGCTGGACGAGCTCGGCGGCGGCGAGCTCGTCCGGCAGGCGAGGCCGACGCACGGCGGCGACGACGAGGGCGAGCTCGGAGCTCGCGGGAGCCGGTCCGGTGGGGCGCGGCGCCTCGCGGACGAGGTCGGCGACCATCGACGCCTAGACCTCCTGCGGAACCGTGAGCGCGGATGCCGGATCCCCGAGCCGGGCCGCCAGAGCTCCCGCACGTGCCCGATCCCGGCTCGAGTCCCTGCCGGCGGTGTCGAGGATTCGTGCCCGGAGCGACAGCGCGAACAACCGGAACCGGACGAACCCGCCGTCGCCGGCCTGCCGCACGGCCTCGTCGGCCGCTTCGAGCGCGTCGCCCGGCGCCCCCTGCCGCCATCGACACCACGCCACCCCGTGCGCGCGGCGAAACCCGGCGAACGGCGGTCCATCTGCGGGGATCGACGTGTACAGATCGAGCGCTGCCTCGAGCCGCGTCGGCTCCGTACGCCAGCCCCGCGCACGCCGATAGGCGCGTTGATCGAGGATCCGCGCGACGTAGCAGGCGGCATCGTCTCCGGGCGGGAGCTGCGCGACGAGCGCATCGGCCTCCGCCAGCGCCGCTTCTGCACCCGCCTCGTCGTTCCGGTCGGATCTCAACCGGGCCTCGAACAACGAGAGCTCGAGGCTCGCTTCCGGCCCGGCCGCGCGGATCCCGAGGCGGGCCAGCGCCAGACGTCGCTCGACGAGCGGCAGATCGAGGTCGCGCATGGCGAGCGAGCCGAGGCCGAGATGGATCCACGAGGCGAGCGCCGACTCGCAGATCGGCGAGCCCTCCCACAAGCGGAGCTGGGCCCGGCGGACGTCGATCGGCAGATCCGAGAGCCGGTCGTGGTACTGGCCGAGCGCCCGCACCTGGTCGCGGATCGGTGTCGGGAGGCCGAAGCACCGGAGCAGCAGGCGACCGTACTTCTCGCCGGGCGCTGATCCGCGATCGCGCAGGCGACGGAGGCCGCGCTCCACCGTCAGCGGGTCGTCGGACAGCCGGGCAGACGCGGGCGCGACCTCGAGCAGCTGCCGGACGAGCTCGGCGAGGCTGCCCCGCTCCTCGATCAGGAGCCCGACGTACTGGCCCCACGAGAACGACAGCGGTGCGGGCGACAGCATGTCCGGAAACGTGTCCTTACGGGTGGCGGACCGATCGGGTCGGATGCGGGCATAACCCTCGATTGGAGCCAGAGACATGCGCCTGTTCTTCGCGACGCCCGCCGACCCCGAGACGAAAGACGAAGCCCTCGCCGCGATCGCGCGCCTTCGCACCGGCCCGGGCGAATACCGCTGGTCCGCGCGCGAGGACCTCCACACCACGCTGCGGTTCGTCGGAGAGACCTCCGAGACCGAGCGTCCGGCCCTCGAAGCCCTCCTCCGTCGGGTCGCTGCCGAGACGCCGCCGTTCGACGTGCTCTACGGCGCGATCGGCGCCTTCGACAGCTTCGACGATCCCCGGGTGATCTGGCTCGGGCTCCGGGAGGGGACGGACGCGCTCGGCCGTCTCGCCACCGCGCTCGGACGCGACGAGCCCCGGCCGTTCCGCGCCCACCTGACCCTCGGGTACCGCCGCGGCGATCGGTCTCCGGCGTCCGTCGGGCCGTTCCTGCGGGCCCAGCCGGCCTCGACGCTCCGCCGGACCGTGCGCACGGTGGCGCTGTTCGAGAGCGCGCCGCGCCGGGTCGAGCCTGCATACCGGATGCTGCTCGAAGCCCCGCTGCAGGGGGAGGCTCTGTAGAAGGCTCCGAAGGTCCGCCCATGGAACCCACGGGGGTGGCGGCGTGCAGGTTGAAGAACCCGGCAGCGGGCCTGCTTCTGCCGCATCCACCGAGGTTTGGCGCCGGCCCGCTGCCCGAGCGCCTCCCGACCCGCGACCGAGGCAGTGAGGAGCAGGCGCTGGGCGTCGTCGTCACCCTCCTGGTCCTCTCCGGCGAGCTCGCCCTTGTCGTCCAACAACCCCCGGCGTCGCAGGAGCGCCTCGACCCGAGACCGGACGCGGTCCACGACCGTTTGCACTCGGCGGTGGTCGGCTCCTCGGTGTCGACGGTCGTGCCGCCGGTGTCGGGCGCGGTCCCGGTCCACGTGGGGGCCTGGCGCGGGCGGGCGGCGAGGGCCACGTACAACACGGGCCTGCGCCGATCCTCGGTGCGGTCGCACAGTTTACCCGACTCTGGGCTGGCGGCGGGCCGGTTCGCGGGATCGTCACCCGCCGCGTCGGCGCGCGGTCACTGGGCGTCGGGGGGGCGGTTCGGTTGCACGTCGTTCGGAGTGCGGTGGGGCTGGGTGGGGCGCACCAGCTGCCACAAGGCGTCGATGAGGGTCCGGCTCAAGAACGGTTTACACAACGGCGTCCACCCCGCAGCGACGGCCTGCTGGAACATCCGATCCGACTTCCGGCTGGTGGTGGTCAACAACACCACCACCCCCACGTGGCGTCGGCGTACCCAGAGCGCGAGCTCGAGTCCGCTCGTCGCCTCCGCGCTGTGCAGATCGATCACTGCCACCGTGGGCTGGTGCAGGTCGATCGCGGCCCTCGCCTCACCGATCGTCGAGGTGGGGACCACGGTCCAGCTCAAGCTCCTGCGGAGGAGTCGGGCGACTCCGCGAAGGAGCATCAGGTCGTTTTCGAAATGCACGACGACAGTGGGCATCTGTAAATCACCCCGGTTCTGCAACGCCGATCGTCGATCTGGGGACCACGGTCCAACGTGGCCAGCACTCGCGATTGGTTCCGAAGAACGAGCCTGTCGAGGTCGGACAGCGCGGCGACCCTAGGCATTCCGGACAACCTCCTGGCAGCGCTCGCAGAACCATCCGCGTTCGACGGTGGCCCCACGGATCGTAGTTTACTCCAGGTGACAGGTAGCTCGGGTTCGTGCCGTTCGATCGGACCGGCGCGGAGCTGCTGTTCAACCTACTCGTGGGCAGGTACCAGCGCCGCGCGACGATCATCACGACCAACTTGCCGTTCTCGGACTGGGGCCAGGTCTTCGGCGACGACCGCATGACGGCCGCGCTGCTCGACCGGCTGGCGGAGAACGCGCACATCCTCACCACCACGGGCGCGAGCCACCGGACGCGCAGCCGCCTCCCTACGGCGTAGGACCGTGCTCCTTCGGGGCACTGAGGCACGAGAGGGCGCGAGCTACCGGACGCGCAGCCGCCTCACTACGGCGTAGGACCGTGCTCCTTCGGGGCACTG
>JBEBJC010000905.1:0-3691 GCA_040080105.1 Myxococcota bacterium | reverse complement strand
CCCCTGGACCCGCCCCAGCGGAAACACCAGGGTGCCCACCGCTACGTCGTGACCCGACCACACGGCGGGGGACAACCCCGCGTCGACCACCTTCAGCACCGCCAGGTCGGTGGACGGGTCGCGCCCGACCAGCCGAGCAGCGCGCTCGTGCCCGTCGGGCAGCACCACCACCAGGCCCTCGTCGCGCTGGACCACGTGAGACGCGGTCACCACGTGGTCCTCGGACCACGCGATCCCGGTCCCGGGGCGACGTCGGCCGCGCACCGTGACCACCGATCCCGCCGCCGCCGCGATCGCCGCCGCAATTCCGTCCGAGAGCTCCCGTAGGGTCGCCACCGCTGCCTCCGATGTCCCCATCTTGTCCCGGGCGCCTCGCGTCACCCATCGCCCGTCGAGGGAGCCGGGACCTGCCCGTCCGGGCGGGTCGGCTCACAGCGTGAGCAGCCCGAGCCGCACCGCGCGGACCACCGCGTCGGTCCGACTCGACGCCTCCAGCTTCGACAGGATCCGGTCGACGTGGAACTTCGACGTGTGCACGCTGATGTCGAGCGCGGTCGCGATCTCGCGGTTCGACCGACCCTCGGCGAGCAGCCCCAGCACCTCGAGCTCACGCGCGGTCAGCGGCTCGCGCGGCCCGTCTCCCTCGATCGCCGGCGAACGGGCGCTGACCGGCAGCCGATCGTCGGTGCACCGCAGGCCGGCCCGCACCGCGATCAGCGCCGCGCCGAGCCGCCCCGCGTCGGTGTCGCGACGGAGCAGGGCCGCGGCGCCCTCGATCCGCGCCCCGTCCTCGGCGGACCGCACCAGCACCACCACCGGGACACCGAGGTCGAGCTCGGCCGGCAGCGGGAGGTGATCGTCGGCGTCCCACACCACCACGTGCGCGCCCGCGGCCCCGACCTGCTCGGCCACCGCGTCGGTTCCGATCGCGGCGACGACCACGGCCATCTCGGGCATCAGCGCCGACAGGCCCGCGCGGACCAACGGGTCGTCGGCGACCAACACCACCGGGAGGGGTTCGAACATCCGCTCCCGGTAGTCACGCCGCCCGAAACGTAAAGGTCATCGGCGGCGTCATCGGCGCCGTCAGCGCGCCAGGCGCTGGCCGAACCGCTTGGCCAACGCGAGGCTGAACCCCACCGCGCGCTGGACATCGGGGTCGCTCATCTTCCCGAGCGCGCCGAACAACCCCACCGACTCCACCGGCTGCTGACCGGCCTCCACCAGCGCGGTGGTGGCCGAGCTCGCCGTGCCGAGCGCCGCAGGACCGGCCGCGAGCAGCACCCGCAGCTCGGGCGCGCGCAGCACCGCCGCGAGGCTCGACGCGAGCGCGGCACCATCCCGCGCGATCGCCGCCAGCTCGTCCGGCTTCACCGACTCGACCGCGTCCAGCGTCGCCACCAGCGCCGGGCGGTTCGCGAGCAGCCGGCGAACCAGCGCGAGGTTCTCGGGTTTCGCGAGCTCGAGCCCGAGCTCGGCCGCGTCTTGCCCGGTGGCGATCGGGTCGATCCCGCGGGCCTCCGCCTGCGCGTAGGCCCAAGCGGCAGTGGTCCCGGCGGCGTCGGCCACCACGGGCAGGCGCGCGGCGAGCGTTCCCAGCGCCTCGACCATCCCCTCGATCCGCTCGAGCCGCGACACCAACCGCTCCACCGCCGCTACCGCGGCAGGGTCGGCCACCCAGGGGGCTGCCGCGTCGATCTTGCGCTCGAGTGCGTCGAGCCGGGCCAGGAGGTCTTCGTTCGTCGCCATGGTCGCTCCGTGCGGCGGCGACTAACCGCGCGCTCCTCGGTGGTCGAGGTGACGACGGCGCACGGAGGGCCTCCGTACTCGACGGCCTCGGCTCCGGCCTACATCGGCGCCGGGGCGGCTTCGATCCACACCGTGGTCGCTCCGGCCGGCGCGAACTCGGCGCTCGCGAGCAACGACTCGAGCCAGTCGCGTGCGGGCGCGGGGCAGCCGTGGAGCGACGGACTCGCGCCGTCCTTGCCGGGTTCGGCCGAGCACGAGACCCCGACCGGCGGCGGCTCGGTGTGGCTGGGGAACACCGTGACGCAGGCGGAGGTCGGGTCCGCGGCTGCCGGGGTGATCGCGCCGTCCGGGGCCACCTCGACCCGGTGATCACACCGGGCGGGGGCCGCGGGCATCGGCGCGCCGAGCTCGGCCATCAACACCGAGACGATCGTGCGGCCGGCGGCGGGCGCGCCGTCGACCTCGGGGCGCGCCCAGCGCCAACGCGAGACCGCGGTGGTTGCGGTGGTCGCGAACGGCTCGGGGCACCCGTAGGCCCGGGTCTCCTGCGCCCGCCCTTCGGCGTCGACCTCCACCGTCACCACACACCGCGCGGCGGGCTGCCGGGCGGCGCTCGGGAACGAGGGGTTGACGCGCCGAACCACGCGGACTTCGGTGGTCACCGGGACGTCGGCGCGGGCGACGCCCGGCAGGAGCAGGGCGGCGACGATCGGCAGCAGGTGGGTCATCTCTTCCTCCTGCCGCGGACAGTGCAACCCCGAGGCCAACCGGGAGCGCCCAGAAGCGCCGGTCGTACCGTTCGTGTGGGTGTGCGCGCACGTGCGGGCCCGCTCCGTTCGACGGCCCACGGGGCGTTCCGCCGTATCCAGTCACCGACCCAGGCAGGCGAGCTGCCGATCACCGAGTGAGGGTGGGGACGGAGGAGCCGCATGCCCACGCCCGCCGAACTCCGCTGGCAGCCCATCGGGCGCGCACCGGTGGGCGACCTTGCTCGGGGTGGTCCGCACGGCCAAGAAGTGCGACGTCGACGTGTTCGCCTACCTGACCTGGCTGTTCGAGCGCCGCGGGTCCCATCGCAAGCGCTTCGCGACGCCGGCGGCCGAGCTGACGCCCATGGCCTTCCGAGATCTGGCCCGTCCCGCTGTCGCCGCTGCTGCGTAGCATGTGGCCTCGTCACCCGGTGGCGAGCCGACCACCTCCGTGCGCCGCTGATCGGTCACTGTGCCGGTGGGTCCCGACCCGCACGAACACCCAGGTAAGCGACGTCCGGTTCGAGATCACAGCGCGGCCGTGACCCTGAGCGACCAGTGAGATCTGCCGCTGGTCGTCCACCACGTGCCGCTTCTGCCGCTTCCTCTGCAATCCCGCGCCGCGGTGCGCTTCCGCCACACCGTGCCCGTTGACGTTGATCCGCTCCTCCACACCTGACCAGATGTCGATGGCCACATCACCGTTGTCCTACTCCGACCGCTCGATCTCGAACCGCCCGGCATCGGCTGCGTCGGCCACCAGGAAGACACGTCGTCGACCTTGTCCCGCCTTGATGTACCACATCGCATAGGGATTCACGTCATCCATTCCCGTGAGACACGCTGCCTCGAGTGCGCCCGATAGCCGCTCCACCAGCAGTAGCGCGTCCTCACAGCTTCCTGTGCCGTCGATGGACAGAAGCGTTGGAAACTGCCCCTCCACCTTCGAAACGGTGCACACCACATCAGCTTCTTCCCAAAACGGGTAGTTCTCTCTTTCGTCAATTACTGCTACCCTGTCGTGTGATACAGAAGCCACTTGGGCGAGTGCGTCGCGAAGCTCCAGCTCAGTAACGCCATCTCGGTCGATTAGAATACACCACCGGGCGGCCGGGTCGATCCGCTTGACGACCTGATCATCCCAGGTGATCGGGACGGGCAGGAGGTGCTCGATGGCCACGCCGTACCCCCGG
>JBEBJC010000904.1:0-3695 GCA_040080105.1 Myxococcota bacterium | reverse complement strand
CGCCTGGGCGGCCAGCTCGCGCTCGACGGGTTCGTGTACCCGGTGGCCGGCGGGACGGACGCCGGCGGGGTGGGCGCGGTGGACGCGGGCGAGCTCGCGTTGTCGGAGCTCACCGTGAGCGGCGACCGAGCGGAGGGGTGGTTCGCGCTCGACACCTGCGACCCGACCGCCCGCTTGCCGGCGTGCGCGTGGGAAGGGGCGTTCTCGCTCGACCGGGATCCCTGAGGAGCCTCGTACCAGCGGCTCAGGCGCCGACCCGATCCAGGGCCCACCGCAGCTCGGTCCCCGAGGCGGCGACGGCCTCGGGCGACGCAGCCCGAGCCCGGTCCAGCCACACCTCCCGCCCGGTCTCGGCCAGCTCCGCCTGCAGGCAGGCGACCACCGACACCGCGAACGCCCCTGCCGGGCGGACCCCGGCCCACGCTCGCTCGGCGTGGAACCGCGCGCCAGCCCGGTCGCCCTGGGCCAGCCGAACCCGGGCCAGGTGACGCTCGGCGTACGCCGCGTTCGCGGGGTCCCCTGCCGCGCCGAACCGCTCGATCGCCCGGGCGCCCACGACGGCGAGTCGGTCCGGGTCTCCGGCCCAGGTGCAGCGCTGGGCGTGGACCTCGGCGACCCGAGCCTGGTCGCCCGGTGACGCACCCGCCGCGAGCGCGTCGGCGATCGCGAGGTCGGCGGACGGGTCGACGCCCTGCCACACCCGCCCCACCGCCCGCAGCGCCCTCAGGTGGAGCTCCGCGTGGCGGCTCGGGTAGTCCACGCCGATCTCCAACCCGATCGCCACCCACCGCTCGACGGTCTCGAGGTCGCCCAGCGCGCACGCCAGGTCCGCCAGGTCGGCCACGATCGGCCGCAACCCGTTGGTCCGCCCGTGCTCGTCCATCACTGCGTGAGCCCGCCGCAGGTGGTCACTCGCCTGCGACAGTCGCCCGACCCTGCGGCAGCTGCCCGCGAGCTGTTGCAGCATCTGCGAGCGCATCTGCGGATCGGTGGAGGTCTCGAGCGCCTCCGCACATCGCGCGTCGGCCAGCTCGTGATCTCCGTCGGCGCGGGCGATCTCCGCCAGGTACACGGTGGCCCGGCTGAATCCGCCCCGCCCGCCGGCCTCGGCCGCCCGAACCAACCAGGACCGGTGCGCCGCGCGATCTCCGTCGCGCTCGGCCACGAACGACAGGCTCGACGCGGCGGTCATCTCGACCAACACCAACCCGTGCTCCTCCGCCACCCCCAAGGCCAGGCGGAGCGCCGTCGTGGCCTCGGCCAGCCTGCCGGCCTGGAGCAGGAGGCAGCCCTGGTACACCAGCAACGAACCCCGCTCCAGCGGCGGCATCGACAACTTCAGCACCTCACCGACGAGGGCCAGGCCGGCGTCGAACGCACCCGCCGCGCCGAGGGTCCGCGCGGCCGCCACCGCACACCCCGCAGCCAGGGCGCCGTCGGCGAGCTCCACCGCCATTCGGGTGGCCGCGACGTCCTCCTGCACGAGGGCCCGGTCTCGCGCTGCGGCGGCGGGGCCGTTCGCCGGCCGATCGAGCTTCCCGCGCCGGCCGAGCCATCGGCAGTGTCGGCGCACGGCGTCCGGGTCGCGCTCCGCCGCGAGCAGCTCCCGCACCGCGTGCCAGGTCGCGAACCGGAGGCCGGTGTCGTCCGGCACCAGGTACACCAGGCTGTGATCGCGGAGCGTCTGCAGCAGGTCGATCGCCCGATCACCGAACAGGCCCTCGGCGTCGTCGACGAACAAGCCACGGGAGAACAGGGAGATCTGCTGCAGCCCGATCAGGTCCGGCTCGCTCAGGCCGCGCAGCGAGGTCCCGATCGCGGCGCGCAAGCTGCGGTGCCGCTCGTCGATCGGGTGGGCCCGGACGAGGAGGTCCACGTCGAGCCGCGCCGACAGCTGGTCGATCGACAGCACCCGGAGCCGCGGCGCCGCGAGCTCGATCGCGAGCGGGAGTCGGTCGAGCCGCTCCACCAGCTGGCGCAGCGCGGGTAGCCGCGGATCGAGCGCGGGCGTGCCCGGACCGGCCGCCGCGGCGCGCCGCACGAACATCGCCACCGCCGCGTCGATCCCCAACGGGCCCACCTCCACCACCCGCTCGTCGGGGACGCCGAGCCGGATCCGGGAGGTCCCGAGCCACTTCACGCCCGGACTCGCGCGGACCAGCGCCGCCAACAACGTCGCGAACGCCTCGGGCGCGGCCTCGAGGTTGTCCAACACCACCAGCGCCCGGCTCCGGCTCGCGAGCGAGCGCCGCACGACCTCGAGCGGATCGGCGCCGGCGAGCTCCAACCCCAGCGCGGCAGCCAACGCGCCGGCGCCCTCTTGGACCGACCGCGCCGCCGTCCCGTCGACCCAGATCACCGCCCGGTCGGCCCGCGCGGAGAGGTGGTGGGCGAGCCTGGACTTCCCGACCCCCGGAGGGCCGATCAGCAACACCCACGGCGTAGACGCCATCGCGTCGAGGCAAGCGCCGACGAGCGTGTCCCGGCCGAACAGATCGGGGTCGTCGCGCAGCTCCGAGCGCTCCAGGCGGTACCCCGTGCCGCGCGCCGTGTGGAGGTACCGCGGCTCGGAAGGATCGAGCTCGATCTTCGCGCGCAGGCCGCTCATGACGTTGTCGAGGAGCCGGTTGGAGCCCGCGGTCCGCTCGCCCCAGACCTCGCGGATCAACGTCTGGCGCTCCACTACCCGGCCGTCGGCGCGGACGAGCGCGTCGAGCAGGATCCCCTCGGGCTCGCTCAGGCCGAGCTCGCCGTCGGGGCGGAGCAAGCGCCGCCGCGGCACGTCGACCCGAATGGCGCCGAGGGCGACCACGGGGCGTTCGGGGACCTCGGCTGGCGGGGCATGGACGGGGGCGCCGGCGTCGACCACGAACCGGTACCCCGACCCGTGCACCGTGAGCAGGTGGTCCGGATCGGCAGCGTCCGCTTCGATCTTCGCGCGGAGCCGACGCACCGTGTTGTCACACGCCCGGCTCACCACCTCGTCGGAGTACCCGAACACGTCGGCCAGGATTTGGTCCCGCGACACGACCTGCTCCCGGTTCGCCACCAGGAACCGCAGGAGGTCCACCTCCCGGGTGGTGAGGGACACGCTGGCACCGTCCCGCACCACGGTCGCGGTGAGCAGATCGACCGTGCAGGTCGTGAGAGCCAGCGTTCGCCCGGGTTCACCCACCTCGAGGGACATGGCGGGGCGTATCACGTCGGGGGCGCCGTATCCGGGGCGGATGCAGATCCGACGGCCGAGGCAGGTATCGTCGAGCGTTCGTTGGTACGGAGGCGAGGGGGACCGATGCAACCGTTCGTGGCAGCAGTGCTCGTGGCGTGTGCGCCGCCGACGTTGCCGGTCGAGCTGGAGCCGCGGATCGAGATCGTCGCGCCCGCGTCCGACGAGGTCGTCCCGCTGGAGGTGTCGGCCGAGGGCACGTGTGACCTGGTGGTGTTGGTCGCGGTCGACGTGGACAACGTGCGGATCGCCGAGCAGGCAGGCGCGGCCGGCGATCACTGGCACCTCGTGGTGCAAGGCCGCGAAGAAGACACCCTGCTGATGGTCACCGACTCCCAGAGCGCCACCTACCAGGTCACCGACCTGGCCCCCGACACGCGGATCACCCTGATCGCCACGCTGCAGGACGCCGACCACCGGCCGATCCCCGGCCCGTTCACCGAGGCCCGATCCGAGATCGAGCTGGTGG
>JBEBJC010000903.1:0-3709 GCA_040080105.1 Myxococcota bacterium | reverse complement strand
GCTGTCGGACCTCGGGTTCGACTCGCTGATGGCGACCGAGCTGAAGGCGGCGCTGCTGGCCGACGGCCTCGACGTCCCGCTCGGGCGGGTGCTCGGGGGACCGTCGCTGGAGGAGCTCGCGAACATGGTGGCGGCGCGCCTGCCCGCGGGGGCCTCGGCCGCTCCGGTGGTCGCCGCCCCGACCGGTGGCGGCGACGCGGGCATCACCCTGGTGTGGGTGCTGCTCGCCGGGATCATCGTGGGCGTGGGCCTCGCGAGCGGGGTGTTCGTATCGCTCGGCGCGCTCTGACTCGGTTCACCCGGCCGGGACGAACGAGGGGCCGAGCAGGCCCGGCGCGCCACCGCCCTGGCGCTGGAGGAGCCGGCCGCCCCGTCCGGCTGTGTCACCGCGGGGGCGCCGGTCGGCTGGCTCGCGCTCGCAGGCGCCCTCGGAGTTCTTCGGCGGCGCCGCTGAGGCGAGCCCGCCCGGACCTCAGCCCGGGTCGGGTTCGAGCCTCAGTTCCGACGCCGACCCTGCGCTGCACGCGAGGTACGCGTCGAGCAGCTCGAGCTCCTCCGCGGTGAGCCCCCCGCCGGGGGGCATGGTGGGCGCCTCGCCCAACACCGTCGCCCGCACCGCGCCCGCCCACCGGCGGGCGTCGGCCTCGGTGTCGAAGATCACCCCTGCCGGCGCGTCGTGGCGGTCCGGCGAGCCCGCGGCGTGGCAGGTCTGGCAGTACCCGACGAAGAACCCCTGCGCGTAGTTGTCCCACGTGACCTCACACGTGGGCTCCGGGTCCGCGCAGCCGGCGAGCGCGAGCGCGAGCGTCCTCACCCGGTCACCAGCGGCCCGATCGGCGCGACCCCGGGCAACACCTCCGCCGGGTCTACGTCGGCGAGCGACAACAGCGACGCTCCGAGGTGGGCGGGGGTCAGCGCCGGCCGCGCGGGGTCGATCGCCCCGGTGGCGGGGTCACACCCGAGGCCGTTGAACCCATCGTCGTACCCGGACACCGCCCGACCGCCCGACAGGCCGCCCCCGAACAGCAGCGCGGACGTGAACGGCCAGTGGTCGCGCCCGGCTCCCGCGTTGAGCCGCGGCGTGCGGCCCATCTCGGACAGACAGACCACGATCGTGTCGTCGAGGAGCACGCCACCTTGGGGCGACGGAGTGGAGGCGAGGCCTTCCATCAGCACGGTGAGCGCGCCGAACAGCTCCTCGAGCGCCGCAGTCTGCACCGACTCGTTGTTCGCGTGTGAGTCCCAATACAGGCCGTACGGGCTGCCGAGCGTCACCACCCGCGCGAGCCCCGAGCCGAGCACCCGCGCCGCGACCCGGGACCGATCGTCGGCGGTCTCCACTGCGCCAAGGCCCAGCGCGTCGACCGACCCTTCGAGCTGCCGCGCGCGCACCACGCTGTCGGCGAGGTCCCGCGCGCCGGGGGCGTTCGATCGGCCCAGGATCCGAACCAGCGCGTCGTCGACGCCCCGGCTCGCCTCGACCGACAGCGTGGGTGTCCGCCCGGTGATCCGGCCGTCCACCAGCGCTTGGAGCTGACCGGCGCCGCCGAGCCGCGCGGTCACCCCACCGCGATCGGCGGTGAACGACGGGCCCGACACCACGACCGACGGCAACACGTACGCCGACGCGCGAGCCTCCGCGAGCCGCGTGGGCCAGTCGGGCGCCTGGCCGTCGCCCGACCCGGTCATCGCGAGCAGCGCGCAGATGTCGTGGGACACCGAGGGCACCGACAGCCCCCCGACCACCACACACGCCGCGGCGTGCGCGTCGAAGAACGACCGCACGGCGGGCCGATCCGGGTGGTCGACCAGCGGGAGCCCCCCGACGGTCCACGGCTCGGCGCGCGCGTCCATCTCGATGTCGCGGCGTCCGAACATCGGCGCGAACACGGCCAGCGGGTCCCACCCTCCGTCACTCCACACGAACACGAACCGCCGATCGGCGCCGGCGAGCGCGCGCGACAGCCCGGGGGCCAGCAGCCCGGCCGAGCACAGGCCGCCGAGGAGCGCACGTCGCGAGGGGGTGGACCAGGTCACGGGCACCTCAGCTGCCGACGAATTCGGGGTGACGGAGCAGCAGCGCCACCACGGCCGCCCAGCCGGCGTCCGGCCCGTCGGTGGCGCCGACGGACTGCTGGAGCTCGCGCGCCACCTCGGCCTCGTCCGCGGTCGGCGGCCTGGAGACGGTCGCGCGGAACAGGTGGGCCACGAGCTCGTCCGGATCGGCGTCCGACGGGCGGGCCCCGCCGAACAGCACGTTGTCGGGGTGCGCCACCGCGTGCGCCGCCGCGAGCTCGGCGAGGCGCCGCTGCACCCACACCACCGTGGGGTTCGGGCGCCGCAACGGCTGGGTGACCGCCTTGCCGTCGAACCCGCCCGCGAGCACCCGCACCCCGGTGAGGTCGTTCGCGAGCACCTCACGACCGTCTTCCGAGGTCCAGACGAAGCCGGTGAGCGCCTCGACCGACGCCGCGAGCGACTCCGGCGGCAACAGCTTGGGAGCCCGCTCGGGCCCGACGTTCTCCGGATCGAGCACCACCGAGCGGTACAGCGGGCGCATCCGCCGCTCCGCCGCCTCGAACACCGCGAGGTGGCCGGCGACCTGGTCGAAGTCGGCGTCGGTCACGTCGCGCTGCAGCACCCCCTCGAGCACCTGCTCGACCGCGCAGCGGGTGAACCGAGGGTCGTCCGCGATCGCGTGCCCGAGGCCGTCCAACCCCTCGACCGGCTGCCCGAAGTACGACGGCGGGACCTCGGTGCGCCCGCGCCACAGCGCCTCGGCGGCCGGGCTGTACTCCGGCGTCATGTAGTAGGGCTCGACCCAGTAGTCGAACCCGTACAGGTAGCTGCCGAGTGGATCGAGGGAGAAGTGGCACACCGTACACGACGGGTCGGTCTTGGTCTGGTCGAGCAGCGCGTCGCTGCCGGGCGCCGCGTCGCTGCGGGGGAACACCACCGGGCGCGCCAGGAAGTCGCTGCACAACAGGATCCGCGACAGCGCGTTGGCCCGGCCCCGGTTGTAGTTCTCCATCGTGGTCGTGTACCGCCACCACGCGCCGTTCGCGGACAACACGCCGGCGTGGGGCCGCCCGTCGACGTACCGCGCGCGGCGCCACCCCGTGGCCCCCGGATCGGGGTCGATCGGCCACACGCCCGCCAGGCTGTCGTCGACCATCGTCCAGTCGGCGGTGACGAGGGTGCGCCAGTCGAGGTCGGCCTCGGCCACCTCGGACCCGATCCGCAGCACCTCCTCCCCGACCGCGCGCTGGAACACGAGATCGTCGGACGGGGGCAAGCCGAACTCCGACACCTGCGGGGTGTAGGTGTCGAGGCGGGTGCGCCACGCGAGCGCCAGCACGTCGCGCACGCGCGCCCCGAACCGCGGGTCGGCGAGCCAGGTGTCGACCGTCTCGTCCCACCGGCCGGGGCGCCGCTCGAGCAGGTCGAGCTCGTCCGGCGTGGGGCGCACGCCGCGCAGGTCGAGGCTCACCCGCGCCACCACCGCGGGATCGATCGGGTCGGGGGTGCAGGCGGCCCACAGCGCGATCACCACGGGAGCTCCAGCGCGAGCGCGGCGAGATCGAGGCACACCTCTCCGAGCGCGGGCCCGCCGTCGACGGTGGCCGTCGCGCACCCGTCACACGGCTCGCCCCAGTCGAGCGTGATCCACCGCCCCTGCGGGTCCCTGGCGGTGACCACCCCGCGGGTG
>JBEBJC010000902.1:0-3713 GCA_040080105.1 Myxococcota bacterium | reverse complement strand
CCCCACCCCGCCCGCGCCCAACGGCAGCAGCCACGCCTCGACCTCCGACTGGGGGCGCGCCAGTGGGAGCCCCAGCGCCGCGCGGGCTCGCTCCGCCTCCTCACCTCGGCGCTCGAACGCTCCCCAGGTCTCGTCGTCGATCAACCCGAGCGCCCGGCCTTTCGGCATCAACCGCAGGTCGGCGTTGTCCTCCCGCAACAGGAGCCGGTGCTCGGCGCGGGAGGTGAACATCCGGTACGGCTCCCCACCCACCCCACGTGACACCAGGTCGTCGACCAGCACCCCGAGGTACCCCTCCGACCGTTTCACGTGGAACACCTCACCGAGCGCGGCGCTGATTCCGGCGATCAGCCCCTGCCCGGCGGCCTCCTCGTAGCCAGACGTGCCGTTCACCTGGCCCGCCAGATACAGGCCGGGCACCTCCCGCACCTGAAGGTCGGGGCCGAGCTGGGTGGGGTCGGAGAAGTCGTACTCCACTGCGTACCCGAGCTGCACGATCGCCGCCTCCTCCAGCCCGGGGATGCTGTGAATCAGCGCCTGCTGGGCCTCGGCCGGGAGAGACGTGGACAAGCCGTTCACGTACACCCGGTGCGTGTTCAGCCCCTCGGGCTCGAGGAACAACAGGTGGCGCTCCCGATCGGCGAACCGGGTGACCTTGTCTTCGATCGACGGGCAGTACCGGGGCCCCCGGCCGACGATCGCGCCGGTGAACAGCGGCGAGGCGTGGAGGTTCTGGCGGATGATGTCGTGTGAGGCCGGGGTGGTGTGCACCTCGTAGCAGACGACCTCCCCGGGTCGTGCCACCGGTCGGCCGAACGAGAACCGCCCGTCCACCACGTCGCGTTGGGGAGCCAGCTGGTCCCACCGGACCGTCCGACCGTCCAGCCGAGGGACGGTCCCGGTCTTCAGGCGCCCCAGCCTGAGCCCCAGGGCCGCCAATGACCCGCTGAGGTGGCTCGCTGCGGCCTCACCCACCCGGCCCCCCGCGCGCTGCTCCTGCCCACGGTGCATCACTGCGGACAGGAATGTCCCCGTGGTGAGCACGACCGCACGGGCCCGCACCACCGAGCCATCGGCGAGCCGCACGCCACACGCCCGCCCGCCTGTCGTGAGCTCGATCGCCGCCGCCTCGCCCTCGATGCAAGTCAGGTTCGGCAGGTGTCCGAGCGCGGCGGCCATCCACTGGGGGTACAGGTCGATGTCCACCTGCGCGCGCGACGCCTGTACCGCCAACCCTTTGCGGGTGTTCAGCCGGCGGAACTGGATGCAGCTCGCGTCAGCGGCGCGCCCCATCCAGCCGCCGAGCGCGTCGATCTCGCGCACCAGCTGACCCTTGCCCTGCCCGCCGATCGCCGGGTTGCACGACAGCCGACCGATCTGCTCCCGACGAAACGTGAGCACGGCGGTGGTGCGCCCGAGCCGAGCCGCCGCGGCCGCCGCCTCACACCCCGCGTGCCCCGCTCCGACAACCACCACGTCGAACGTCATGGAGCGCTTCGTAAGGCGGGCCGAACGCCGCAGCCACTCGGTCAGCGAGCCGCGTGGAACCCGGAAGCAGGCGCGGGCCGGGCCGCAGGCGCCTCAGCGGACGCGACGCCGCCCGTCCCGCTGGACCGGGCGACGCGCGGCTCCCCGAGCCTCGGGTCCACCGCCCACACCTTCGCGACCTCCGACGCCAGCGCGTGCGCGAGATCGCGGGCCGCCACCTCGGTGCCCCGCTCCCGGCTGAGCACCGTCTCGTACGTGTCGTCGTACCGGACCACCACCTCGCCGTCCGAGGCGATCAGCGCCAGCCCGACCCGCGCCGACACCGCGAACGGCTCGTCCGCAGGGTCGACGACGATCAGACCCGCCGCGGTGTTCACCAGCGACCCCGGCCACTCGTCACGCGACAACGGCCGAGCGTCCAGCTGGTCGACCCAGCTGATCAACACCGCGTCTCCGCCGACCGCGCGCGCGGCCTCTCCCAACACGCCGTCGAGATCGCGCCCGGTCCGCAACGCCTCTTCGACCCGACCCCGCGCGCCCATCGGGTAGCTCCCGAGGCGGAACTGCCCCGGCCAACGCTCGCCCAGCTCTCCGTTGACCTCGCCCGGCAGCGCCAGCCCGACGGCCCCGGCCAAGGCGTCGAGCTGAATTGCGCGAGTGATCCGTGTGGTGGCCTGGTCGTGGGGCAACGGCCTCCCGAGAGGGCTGTTCAAGTCGGGGGCCACCGCCGCGTACAGCTGGAGCGCGGGCAGCACCCGCACTTCTCCCGTGGTCGGTCGGGCCTCGAACGTGAACGTCAACGTCGGCGCCGGCGCCGCCGGGTGTACACATCCTGCCGCCACCCCGAACAGACCCGCGAACCAGGCGGCGCGCATCGGCACTCCCACGGAACCCCATCGTCCCACCACCTATGGTGCCACAGAACGGGTGATCCGACAGGTCAATCTTCGGTGACGTCGCGCCGCGCGCTCCCGCCCGGTCCGAGCCGCTCAGGCGCCGCGGCGGGCAGCCATCGCGCCGTAAGTCGACGTCGCAGGGAGACTGTGCTGCGCCACCAACGCCCTCGCCGCCGAGCGAGCGGCGGCGAGCTCCGGTCCATCGCCCTCGGCCAGCGCGAGATCGATCCGGTACAGCTCGTTCAGCGCTGCGGTCATCGGGTCGTGTCTCCCTGCCCGGACCGCCTCGTCGAACCGCGCCCGATCGGGGCGGCCGAGCCGGGCCAACGCACACGCTCTGGCCCCTTCGAACCGGGCGCGCATCGGGTTGCCCTTCAGCTCGGGGAGCTCGTCCACACACCCGAGATCTTCGAGCGACGCCTCGAGCTGGTCCCCCTCGAGCCTCAACGCCCCGCGCATCAGGCGAGCGATCACCGCCAGCCCAGGGACCGTGTCGATCACCCGGGTGCACGCGCCCACCGCGTCGTCGAACCGCCCGAGGTTCGTCCACACCGCCGCCACGTACAGCCACGGGGAGTGGCCGTCGACCGCGTCTCCGAGCTGGTCCATCTGCCGACGCGCCTCGAAGAACCACCACTCCGCCGCCGCCGGGTCGCCGAACTCCATCAGGCGCCTGGCGCGGTCGAACGCGAAGTGTGCCTCGGTCCTCCGTTGGCCACAGGTTGCGAGCAACGCCTCGAGCTCGGGCTCGAGGCCCGCCGCCTCGGCGAACCTGAGCTCCGCCAGTAGGAACGTGTACAACAGGTGCAGGTCGGGGATCAGCGATCGCTCGTCGCCCAACGACCGCCGAAGCGCGACCGCTCGCGCCGCATGAGCCGTACCGAGCTCGACCCGGCCGGCCTCGTAGGCGCGGACCGCGGCGGTGGTCGCGACCACCGCGCGGGCGGCCGGATCGGCGCTCGCCGACTCCACCACCAGCGCCTCGGCCTGCTCCCACCACCTCTCCGGGTCGCTCAGGGTCGCAGCCCGGACCCCGCGGGCTCGCGCCACCCACCGGTCCCGCTCGGTCGGAGCGGTCGCGACCAGCGCCGCCCACCGCGCGTCGGTCTTGCCCCGCCCGAGCCGGACCCGGTCGAGCCACGCGGCCCGGAGCTCGAGCTGCCACCTCCTGTCCGGCGGCGCCCCGTCGACCGCGAGCGCCCGCTCGATCGGCCCCACCGACCCCCCCGAGCCGTCGAGCAGCTTCACCAACGCGAGCGCCAGCGCCGCCTCGACCGCGGTGCCGCCGTCGCCCCACCCCGCTGCCCGCTCCACCGCGCGCTCCAGCTC
>JBEBJC010000065.1:0-16454 GCA_040080105.1 Myxococcota bacterium | reverse complement strand
ACGCCGCCCAATTCGCCATGATCTTGGAGGGCATCGACCTGCGCGCGCCGCGGCGACTCCGCTACGTCCACCCGAGCGGCAGCGGATAGTCCCGGTTCTCCGATCGCTTCGGCTCCGTCGGATCGACAGCGCCTTCCGGGCCTGAGAGAACGCCGGGATGAAGGCGCTGCCGCCAGACTGGAAGGAGGAGTTCGATCGGCTTCGAACAGAGCGCGACGAGGCCCAACTCGCGCTCCGCGAGATGCGGCAGAGCCTCGAGCGGCTGTCGACGCTGGTGGCCGGGCAGACCGACAAACTCGACCAGGTCGTCAGCATGCTCCGCCGTCGCGAGGCCCAACTCGCGCGCGCCGAGCGAGAGGTCCGCAAGCTGCGTCGGAAGCTCGGTCTCGACGATCCGGATCCGGACCCCGTCGCAGAGCCGGTGCCGGAGGGGTCGGGCAGCCCGGGCGAAGGCACTGCGGATACCGGCAAGAAGCCAGAGTCGACCCGGACACCCAAGGCGTCGTCGGAGACGGCCGATCCGATGCCCCGGCCACGATCGCGAGGGGGCCGCCGCCCGCCTCCGGACCACCTGCCCGCCGAGACCGAGAAGCACAAGGTCTGCGCCTGTAGCCGCTGCGGTGGCCGGGTGTTCAAGCGGGACGTGCTGACCACCACGGTCTACACCGTTGTACCCACCTACGTTCGGCGTCGGGTCATCGAGCGCGAGCGCGTCCTCTGCGCCGATCCCGAGTGCAACGTGCCAACCACGGCGCTCATGCCGCCGATGCCGAGCGAGCGGGCCCTGTACGACTGCCGCTTCCTCGCCTGGCTGATCGTCATGAAGTTCGTGATGCTCGTCCCGCTCGACCGGATCCGGCTGCTGCTCAGGTCGCAAGGCGTGGACATCGCGATGGGGACCTTGGTCCACCTCGTGGAGCGTGCCTCGGATCTTGCGGCGTCGGTCGACGGCGAGCACATGAGGCAGCTGCGCGCGGGCAGCTACCTGTGCTTCGACGGGACCGGGCTGAAGGCGCTGGTCCTGGGCCAGTCCAAGGCCTGGGATGGCTACCTCGAGGTCTACGTCCGGGACGAGCTGACGGTGTTCCAGTTCGACCTGACCAAGCACGCGGACCGGCTGCGCCAGCGGATCCGGGACTTCCTGGGGATCCTGGTGTGCGACGCGGAGACGCGCAACTCGGCGGGGGCGCCGGGCGTGCTGATCGCGAACTGCAACGCGCACCCCCGGCGCTCCTTGCGAGACGCCGAGCGGGTCCAGCCGCGGTTGGCGGTGCAGGGCGCCCGGTTCCTCCAGACCCTGTACGAGCTCGAGGAGGAAGCGGAGCAGGCCGGCCTCGCCGGCGCCGACCTGGTAGCGTTCCGACAACGACGAAGTCGCCGGGTGCTTCGCCGGTTCCGGCAGTGGCTGGACCGGGTGGTCGCCCGGCCCCTGCCGCCGTCGGACCCGGTCCGGAAGGTCGCGAAGTACTACCTCGACCACTTCGATGACCTGACCCGGTTCGTCGACCACGCCGAGATCCCGCTGGACAACAACGAGGCCGAGCGGGAGTTCCAGCGACACGCCAAGCTCCGGCAGGCGTGCCTGTTCGCCGGCAGCCCGGAGGGCGCGCACCGGTGGGCGACCTTGCTCGGGGTGGTCCGCACGGCCAAGAAGTGCGACGTCGACGTGTTCGCCTACCTGACCTGGCTGTTCGAGCGCCGCGGGTCCCATCGCAAGCGCTTCGCGACGCCGGCGGCCGAGCTGACGCCCATGGCCTTCCGAGCTCTGGCCCGTCCCGCTGTCGCCGCTGCTGCGTAGCATGTGGCCTCGTCACGCGGTGGCGAGCCGACCACCTCCGTGCATCGCTGATCGGTCACTGCGCGAGTTCGGGCAGCGCGCCGGCGTCGCCCTCGAGCAGGCAGGCCAGCTGGAGGGCGGATCGGTAGTTCCGCTCGGTGTTGGGGCTCATCGCGAGCACGCGTGCCACCTCGCGCGCACCAAGCCCCTGCCGGTGCAGCCGCACCAGCTCCTGCAGTCGATGCATCTCGGTCCTCTCCATCGCCCCTCCGCGGTCACGGAGGGGTAGCGAGTTCACGCGATCAGGTCTGCCGCCCCGACCCCGGTCAGGTCTGCCGCCCTCAGGTGGATCAGGTCTGCCGCCCTGACCCCGGTCAGGTCTGCCGCCCTCAGGGCGATCAGGTCTGCCGCCCCCGTCGCGATCAGGTACCGCGCCCCATTACAGTCGCTGCGGTCCGGAATGCGCCCGCCGTCGGGGTCGGCCTGCCCTCGTTCCAGAAGATGGCGCAGGAAGGTGGCCTCACCGGGCCGTACACCCGCTGGTACCCCACCCTGAGCGCCTACGCCCACGCGAGCCGCATGTCGATGGGCCACGCCTACGGTCGCGCGGGGCACCCACCGCTGCCGCCGCTGGTGCTGCCATGCATCTACTTCGCGAACGACATCGGGACGGTGTTCAGCGGGTGGGTGGCGACGCGCCAGGTACCGCCGCCGTGGTCACATCCCTGAACTCAGACGTTCGCTGGGCCGCTTCCGTGCACCCACCATTGATACCATGTGAGGCTCACCTCCTTCACTGACCCCTGCCGGGTCAACGCCTTACGGATGACGGGGGCGAGCCGTTCCTCGACAGCGAAGCCGAACGGCTCCGCGGTTATCGCGACCGGACAGCCGGGCTCCGACGCATGGGCCACGATCAGCGCCGAGTGCTTCATCAGGTTCAGAAACACGATCAAATCGGGCTCGTGGAGGGCCCCCCGCTGGGCGTCGGCCCACGCATGGGCCTCGTCATCCGACAGGTCGCAGGGGATGGCGAGGATCACGGCCTCGGAGAAGTCCCCGTAGAACGACGACCGGACGTAGTGGAGGTTGTCGCCGACGACTGACACGACGAGCCCGCCCAGGTCGGCGGTCGGCTGATCCGCGATCACGGCGTCGAGCAACGATTCGTCCGCGAACACCCACACCGTCTTCGGCTGGTAGACGATCCCGGAAGACCGCACCAAGGCCCCGCAGAGCACACCACCAATGCCCTTCCGGAGCATGTCCTGTTCGAGCGAGCAGGCCATGTGCATGCACGCCTGCGTGCATGCAAGAGCCCACTGGGCAGGCAATGCGGGATCGGCATCGGCGGACCCGCGGCGCATCCCCTCGGCGACCTCGGGCGTGGCGCTGCCGACCACGATGCATCCGGTACGGTGGTGGTGAACGCTTCGATCTGGGCGTAGCTCCGTAATCAGCGGGCGGCCGTCCGAGACGCATCCGACGAGAATGTGAGCTTCGAGCGGGCGGGGAATCCTTCGCGACAGCGCCTCGACGGCGGCAGGGGCTACGAGCCCGGAGTCGAGCAGAGTGCGGAGCGTGAGCACGGTCCGGACGATGTCATCCTTGTCCCCGGCTCCCACCACTAGAACGCGTCCGCCGAGCATGGCGAGCTTCATCACGCGATCGTGAACGGCGTACCCACGGAACTCGTCCTGCTGGCCGAGCGCGGTCGTCCCACTCCGCTCGCTCGTCCCGGTGGCTCGCGTCTCGGCAGCGTCTGCTGCCGCCAAGACGGCGTCGCCGTGCACCCACATCATCCCGAAGGTCATGACGCGAGAATAGCGGGCCCGCGCCGCGCTAGCGACTACCCACGCGCCGCGATCGCCTTCGCGACCGCGTCGGGGATGCGGCGTGCCTGTGCGTGGTCCCGGGTCGTCAGGGGCGCCACCCTGCCCGAAGCACACGAGCAGCGACACGGGGACCAGCGCGGTCCATCCGGACCGCGGCAGGTCCGCCGGGCTCGGTCGGCCCGCGACGGGGTCGGCGTGCAGCCACGCCACGGGGACGTCGCTGGCCACCAGCACGCGTGCGACGGCAAGAAGAGCTCTACGAGATCGACACACTCCGACGTGGCCACCTCGTCGTGCCCGAAGCCACCGGGGACGAACGGCATTGAGCCGGCCTCGTGGCGACACGCGGTGCCGTCCTCGAGCTGACCCGCCACCCGACTCTCTCGCCCTGCGCGTCAGCGACGATGGGCTGTTCAACGGGAACCAATTCGCTCGAGGCAGCTCGTGGCAGTATATGGCGTGGCGAGACGAGGAAGATGGACCCGATCGAGACCTGCGACCTTGTCATTTTCGTGGCCACCGAGTCTGAGCTCGATGCACTCGATGCCGTTGCCGACGACTTCGAAATCCCCGTGGTTGTCCGAGATGGGCCGTTAGGGGAGTACCGGTGGCTCGGGACTGTGGGACACACCCGGGTGCTCGCCGCGAGGACTGCGATGGGCGCGCTGGACTTTCGCGGATCAGGATCTCGAGCGGTTCACTACGTCGCCGCCACCCAGGCCACAGGTGTGCTCTCCCTGGGTATGGCGTTCGGATGCGACCGCCAGAATCAAAACCTCGGGGACGTGCTGGTTGGTACCCAGCTCGTGCCGTATGACAACCGCGATGTGCGGCTCGTGGCCGGTCAGATCACCACGTCCTACGGGCGAGTGAAGCGGCGACGGGCGAAGAAGTCGTTGGTCCGCCTCATGGCGAACCACGCGCAGCGCCAGAACGCCATCAAGGCCCACTTCGGTGCGCTGCTCTCTGGTGCCGCCCGGATCCACTGCGCCGCCTTCCGCGACCAGCTCCGCGACTGCGTGCCCCAGGAGGGCGATCCGATCATCGGCGGAGAGATGGAGGGCGTGGGTTTATTGGCCGCATCAGACCCAGCCGAGCCGAACTGGCTGGTAGTCAAGGGGATATCGGACTTCGGCGACGAGGACCGTGACAATGCAATCGAGGGGTCGCGTGGTCCCGCCTGCTTAGCTGCCGCACGGTTCGTGTTGGGCGCCCTGGCCGAGCAGCCGTAGTTATGGAGAGTTCATGAGCCTGCATCAGCTGGTACAGCCCCTGCATTCCCGTCCCCTTCACGGAAGCGTCGAGTTCTGGAGGCAAAAGGCCAAGGCGCTCGGTGGCCACGTCGAGGTGGACTTCGAGCGCAAGCGCGATGGGCTGTCGTTCCGACCTGCACGCCTCACCGTCTACATCGTGGACCGCGACGGAAACCGGGTGGAGCGTTCTCCCGAGCCCTGGGACGAGGAGATCAACGAGGATCTGATCGCAATCGGCACACGCGCGGTCACGGTGAACAACGAGGTGGAGCGACTCGGCTACTCGCTCAAGTTCAAGTTCGAGCCCGTCGAGGTCCGCTACGGTGACGGGTTCTTCAACGCCATGCTCGTTCTGATGCTCAACGAGTTGGGCTTTGTTGTCTTGCCGAGCGTCGCTCGATGTCTCGAGAAGATTTCTGCCGACTCACCAAGTCGGGACAGCATCGCCTACGGCGCTGCCCGTCGAGACATCGAGAACGCCCTGCGGGAAGCTGGTGGTCCGCTGACCGCCTCCCTCGGCTATGCCGACGACGTGGCGCAACAGCTCCTCGGAGATGCCGTCGCGTACTACCTCGACGAGCGTTTCCACATCACCAACCGCGAACGCTTAGGCTATGCGCATCAAAAAACTCATCCTAAATCCGCTGAATCGACAACGTCAGGGGTGGATCATCAGGTCGACCTGCCTGATAAACGTAGCCAAGACCAGCTTCGAGCTTCGACTATATCCGTGAGCGACGACGCCACACTAGATGACTGGGGCCTTGAACCAGGCAATACGCTCATGCTTCTTCCAGGTAGCGTTGATGAGGATGGTGTTCCCCATTTCGCTTTGTCCACAAGAATTATTGCGAAGCGGCTTAGTGCATCGAAGGTGGTCTGGTCGTACTCGCACGACGTAGAGAGCGCGCGATTCTACCAAGCTCGAGACGCTGACTGGCTTGGCCCAACGCTCTTCGTGACCTACGCCGTGTTGGTCGCACAGCCGCACATCTTGACGTCGACTTTGAGTCTTATCTCCGCCTTCCTAGAAGAACGATTCAGCCCCGACTGTACGCGCACTCGGGTGAAGATGAGCGTTATCGCGTACAAGACGACCTGGGGCCGCAAGGTGCGCCATATCCATTTCGACGGCCCTCCCCAGGAACTCCACAGGATCGCTGACGATGTAGCACATATCCTGACCGGTACGCATGACGACTGAGTCCGAGTACATTAACGTGCAAGTCGTTGTCGACGCCTACAAGACCTTGATCTCCGTGGCGGCTGCCGATGCCTACCCATGTGCCGACCGAAAGCTCCGAGGGGCACACGAGGAAGCATTGACAGACATGCGCGACTTGGTTCGCAAGGCGAAAATCGCAGCATCCCAAGACGGCCGATACCCTGATGACGCGAACTACCTCCTCGGAGCCCAATCGCTCTGTGATGGCACCCGTGCGCTATACTCTGTGTGGAGGTTGCTAGAAGATGGCGACCCACACGCAGCGTGGATGTCGCTCATCGACGCGCAAGAGCACTGCCTGCTCGCATCCCGAACGCTGGCTGCCGGGAAAGATCTCCCCGCGTTCTTGGAACGACTGCGGTTGATCGAGACAGCTTGTTTTCCGCCGCGTGTCTTCTTTAGCCCTGGCTTCTCCCACTCCCCCGGTCGGTGCACTATCTGCGACGAGAACATCGTTACCTGCGAGCACGAGGAGGGGCTGATCTACAATGGCCAAGTCTGTGCCGAGCACTCGATCGTGGACCTTGAGTTCAACCACATCGCTATCGTCGATAACCCCAGGGATCGGCGCGCTTGCGCTGAAGAGATCGAGCAAGATGATGGTTGCTACCTCGATGTGCTGACACGCCAGCGACGTGAGGCAACGGAGGAAGAGCAACAGAAACGCACGACCGCCCCTGTCAGTTTACGCCTCTCCACCATATTCATGTGTACTCGGCTACCCCCTGGGGCGAATCTCTGACGGCCGCAAGCTCGCGGCCTTGGCGGAGGACATCGCCATGCGAAGTCCCGTTCGAGGTACACTCCGACTGGTTCAGCGGGTGACGTTGTGCGGGTAGTGCACGTGTGAATCCTAAGCGGCTCGGCACGAACGCGACCGCCCGCCTGATGCATCACTTCGGGGATCAGCCCGGATGACGCTCCCCTATCGACTCGTTAGGTGAAGTGGGCATGTCTCGACGTGTCCCGTCCTTCTTCTTGCTCGTACCCGGCCCCTGGCGCGATGCTCGGGAGGTCGTGGACACCCTGCGCTCTCGGGGGTTCCAGTCGCACGTCGGCGGCGACGACCCCATCGAAGCGGGCCAGATCCGCGTCGGCGTCATCGAAGACGACCACCTCGCCGACGGCTTCACATGGGGGCGTCACGGGCCGCTCCCGGCCGATCTGGTGGAGCAGGTTGCCAACTGCAGGCGCGCCGCCCTGATCGAGATGTGCTTCCGCCTCGACCAGGCGCCGGCGAGGGTCGCGGAGCTCGGCCGGGCGCTCCGCTCCGCAGGAGGCGTCGCCGTGCGCATGGAAGCGTCGGGATCGGCGTGGCCCTGGGAGCCCTGGCTCGAGCATCTCGACTCCGGACTGCCCAGCGCGATCTACTCGACCGCGGTGCTCATCGCCCGAGGCAGCGACGGTGCCGTGTTCACCTGCGGGATGCACCACTTCGACCTGCCCGACGCACAAATCACGATGGACGACCCGGCCGCCGCCATCGCATGGCTCGACACCTTCAATGTCTACCAGCTCGCCGAGTCGCCGGTGCTCGCCTCGGGCCACACGTTCCAGCCGGACCCGGCATCCGATCGTCGAGCCCTGGAGCGCTGGCCCGACCATCGGCACCACCCCGACGACGGCAGGCACAACCCCTTTGGGATCTGGCGCTTCCTCGCGCCAGGGGAGAAGCGACTGGAGGTCGCCGAGCTCGTCTCGGTGATCATGCCGAGCCTCGTGGCGATGCTCGTCGCGGCCGAACGGAAGAACGGGCGTCCGCTGACCCGGGCGGAAGTGGAGTGGCTGGTCGGCGAGAGTCCGGCCATCACCATGGAGCGCCGCGACGCCATCGCGCTCGAGCAGTCGCGCGGGTACGCGGACATCGAGCCCGAGCTCGCCTGGGAGCAGTGGCAGATCGTACGGGCCACGATGTAGTCGCGTGAGCAGCTCGCGCTCGCGGTGGTGCCGAACGAACCGCCGAGCCCGCCTCCTGGCGCTGATGCGGCCCGTCGACGCCCGCGAGCGGATGCCCGAAGGGGAGGTGCTGCGTGACGACGCGGCGATGAGGTTCGGCTCGACGACGTGAAAGAAGTACGCCACCCCGCAGCGACTGGCCGGCCTTTCGTTTGCTTCGACTGTGGTGCGATGGCTTCGTTCGTGGTAGGGCTGGATCAACACCGAGGTGCTCATGTCCGCCCTCCAGCTCGATCTCCCGTCCGAGGACACCGCCCGGCAAGCCGAAACGGCTGTCCGAAGCCTACGAGCCGTGACGCAGCACCGTGGTGGCGTCGTTCGCCTCGAACCCGAGGGTGCCGGCGAGCAGGCCGTGGTCGTCCCCGCCCAGGCCGTCGAGCTGCTGATACGAGTGCTCGCACACCTGGCGAACGGAGACGCGGTCACGATCATGCCCGTGAGGGCGGAGATCACGACCCAGCAGGCCGCCGAACTCCTCAACGTGTCCAGGCCTTACCTCATCAAGCTGCTCGACGAGGGCAAGCTCCCGCACCGGAAGGTGGGGACGCACCGGCGGGTGCTCCTCAAGGACCTCTTGGCCTACAAGCGGCAGGACGAGGCGGAACGGCGCGAAGCCCTTGCGGAGTTGACCGCCGAGGCCCAGAAGCTCGGCCTCGGGTACTGAGCTGTGTCGTTCATCGTCGTCTACGACGCGTGCGTCCTGTTTTCCCGCACGGGTCGCCGAGCGGGGGCTCGTGCAGGCGAAGTGGACGAACGAGATCCTGGACGAGTGCTTCACGGCCATCTGTCGCGAGCGGCCCGACCTTGACCAGAACCGCCTGGCTCGAACCCGAGCCCTCATGGTTCGCACCGTCCCCGACGCCCTCGTCGAGGGCTACGAGGGGCTGATCCCCGGGCTCGAACTCCCCGACCCCGACGATCGGCACGTCCTTGCCGCTGCCATCCGAGGGGCGGCCCAAACGATCGTGACCCGGAACCTCAAGGACTTCCCGGCGGCTCGGCTCGCTCCCTACGGCATTCGCGCTCAGGACCCCGACGACTTCGTGCTGGGGCTGCTGAACCTGCACGGGGCAGCGGTGCCCCGCATCATCACCGAGCAAGCGAACGACCTCAAGAACCCTCCCCGCACGGTGGAGGACGTGCTCTCGATGCTGGAGCACAACGGAATGACCCGGTCGGTCGCCGAGCTTCGCACCGTCCTCGGCGGTGGCCGATGGCCTTCCTGAATTGTCCCAGGCCTCCCGTCCCAGTCTGCGATCTCGGAGTCCCGCTCGGTCTCCCGGGAGCCGAGGTGGGACACCGAGGCCCGGGTGTAGAGGGTCCGGGCAGAAGGTCGAGGGCGACCCGAACTTGTTCGGATCGCGACGCGCTCGCCACCGCCGCCGCGCTGCCCCCGGTCGCGTGGGTACAACGTGTCGGCTGGCTACTGGCGGGTCTGCCTGGTGCCGGTGGCGAACCGTCAGCGTCCGATGTGGCCCAACTTGTCCAGCGCGGCCAGCGGGAACGCTTCGAGCAGCTTCTCGCCCTCGGCCAGGTCGTGCTCGCCCACGATGGTGAGCTCCAGCGACAGCTGGGTGCCGAGCAGCACGTCGATCTGCGACTGTTTGTCGCCGCCCCCGGTGATCCAGCTGGCGCGGTGCGCCCGCACGTCGCCAATGGCGAAGTAGTGTGTCTCGCGACCCGCCTGGAGCGAGCCGGACCTCGTCCCGGCGGGCTGTGACTCGACGTGCGTGGGCGCTCCCATGCCGTCGTGAGAGTGCCACTGGATGTTGACGTTCAGGACCGGCTCGCCAGGTCGCATTTCGCCGGTGAGCGTGAAGGTCCCGTGTGCGCCCACCACCCCGTTCGGCGGGATCCCCATCGCGGCGGACCACCCGTCGTAGGTCTGCCGGGTCGTGGCTCGGAAGCGCCCGAGACTCTCCGGCAGCGAGGCCAGCAGCTGGTCGTCGCAGATCGGCTGGCCGCAGGAGGCGGCCGGGAGCGTCGCGGGCTCGGCGTGCGCGAGGTTGATGAACAGCGGCAGCATGTTGCCCCCAGGGGGGGCCTTATACCAGACGGATGCGGGTGTGCACGAGGTCGCCGATCCGGGTGCTCCCCGACACGACGTACGGACCGTTTTCGCACGGGATCACCATCGTGGAGACACCGTTCGCGCCCGGAGACACACAGTCCGCGCAGCTCAGGATCATCGCGCCGCTCGTGACGTCGAACGTGCCGCGTTCCTCTGGATTGCCGTCCTCCGCGGCTGCGGCGAGGAGCGTGGCCTCGTCGACGTTCGTGCTGCCGAGGCCGTCGAAGCTCGCCACCAGACGGAGCCCGTCGTCGGAACGGAACACGACGGTTCGGAGGAGGTTCAGGTCGAACACGAAGACGCTGCCGCCGTCGAGCTCGACCTCGTCGTCCGGGAACCCGTGGGCCTCCATGCCGGCCCACCCGGGGACGACCTGTGCGTCGCCGACGACCAGGGTGAGGTGATTGAACCGGGCATGGATATCGCCGAGTTTGCGCATGGGCTTGGTGTATCCCAGGGTCGGCGTCGGCCCCGCGGATCCTCACTGTTGCTCACAGGAGAGGCCGCGGTCGTGACTTCACGGCTCGGGGTCGAGCAGCGGAGTACCTTCCTGGCCGGAGGTGCCGGATGGAGCATTCGCAGACGGTGTCGGCTCCCGACGCGGACGAACTCGCCCGGATGGAGGCCCGACGAGCCTCGGTCCATGCCTACCTGGCGCCCGAGAGCCGCGCCTCCCTGGAGACGCCGGCCGGCAAGCTCGGGCTGATCCGCGCGCTGCTGGCGGCCGGCGTGTTCCGACCCGCACAGACCGCCGAGCTGCAGTCCCTCGGCATCGTGCTGGGCGACGCGCTCGTCCAGCACGTCGAAGGGGGCGAGTGGGTGACCGTCGAGGACGAGTACGGCCGCGACCCCGCTGTCCGGATCCGAGGCACGACGGTGCTGCTGTTCCCGCTGACCATGATCTCGAAGCGGGTCGAGGCCGGGGAGCCAGTGGACGTGTTCGCCCTGTTCAACGGGCTCCTCGACCACATCGACGACCTGCGGACCCGCGCGGACGGGGGGGCGCCGTGACCACGAGTTCCCCCTCACCCCGGCCCTCTCCCCCGCTGCGGGGGAGAGGTGGATCGGCCGGAACAATTCGGGAGCAGGGGGATCGGCCGGGGATCGGCCGGGGATCACGTGCGTCGGGCTTCGATCAGCTTCCACCCGTTGCCGCTCGGGTCGCGGAACCCGGCGTCGACGCTGCCGAACCGCGCCACCGGCTCCTGGGTGAACTCCACCCCGCGGGCGCGCATCTGGTCGAACGCCACGCGGCAGTCGTCGACGACCATCACCAGCGGGGGCATCGCGCCCTTCGCGACCAGCTCGCGCAGCGCCTGCGCGCTCGCCGCGTCGAGCATCGGCGACTCGGGGACGAACAGCCCGAGCTGGAACGACGGCTGGTCCGGGTGCTGCACCGTCAGCCAGCGGTAGTCGCCGTTCCGCGCGTCGGTGTGCACGCGGAACCCGACTCCTTCGACATAGAACTTCAGCGCTTCGTCCTGGTCGCGCACGTACAGACCGACGACCTCTACTCGGCTCACGGGACCTCCTTGGGGTCCACCGACGTACCCTCGGCCTCCTGCCGTCGCTTCTCCGAAACTGCGGTCGTGAGGTTCGGTCGGTGGGCGGCGGCGATCCAACACGCCGGCACCCGCGCGAGGTCGTGCAGCGCCGCGGCGCGCGCCTCCGGGTCGGCCGACCGGCACGCCTCGCCCGACCGGACCTCCCCCGGCGACAGGCCGGTCACGTCGCGGAACGTGCGCCCGAACGTGCCGAGGCTCTTCCAGCCGGTGTGATAGGCGATCTCGGTGATCGGGAGCTCGGTCTCGCGCAGCAACGCCCGCGCCCGCTCGATCCGGCGGGTGAGCAGGTACCGGTGGGGGGGCACCCCGAACGCCTCCCGGAACGACCGCGCGAAGTGCGCCTCCGACACGCCGCTGACCCGGGCCAGCCGGCGGACGGGCCACGCCTCGTCCGACGCGGCGTCCATTCGGTCCCGCGCGCGCAGCAGCCGGCGCACCAGCTCCGGGTCCTGGCTCACTGGACCCGCTCCGCGCAGGGCCGCTCGAGCGCCCCGGGGTTGTACCGCCCGGCCCGCGCGGACGCACGACACAGCTCGGCGCACGCCTCGTGTGCCCGGGCGATCTCCCCCTCGGGCGCGCGCCCGGCGAGCTCGGCCTCGTCCTGCAGGAAGTCGAGGCAGAACCCGCCGCCCTCGCCGCCGGACACGAGCCACTCCTGCACGTACCCGAGGGACCAGCGCGGATCGTCGACCGACCAACCCACCGTCGCCGGCAGCGCGGCCGCGACCAACGTGAGCGACGGGATCGCCGCGACCCACGGCGCGACCCACACGGCGCGCGCGGGCCGGGCGAACCACGCGGCGACCGCACACAGCACGAGCGCGGGCACGGCGAACGGGAGCACCGACACCGCGTACGCGGCGCGCCCGTCGGCGCACTCGGCGAGGACGTGCTCCCGCAGCAACCCGGTGGCCTCGGGCCAGGTCGCGGAGCACCCCCAGTACCCGCTGTAGGTCGGCTGGACGACCGTGGGGGCTACCTTCACCAGGTACACGAGCGCCACGAGCGCCGCCGCGACCACGGCCGCTCGCGCGCGGCCCACCAGCAGCAGCCCTGTGACCACGACGACGGTGACCCCGTCGAGCAGCAGCCACAGCCCGGCGTCGTAGCTCATGCCTCCCCCGGCGGACCGAGCGTATCCCGCGGGTCACCGGTCGGCGCAGAACCCGAACGTCGCGGTCGCCCCCGGGGCGAGGCTCGCGTTCCAGTCCACCCCCTCGAACACCCAGTCGCCGCCGTCGTCGGTCACCACCGCGTTCCACACGTTGTTCACGATCCCGTCCGCCGCGGTCCGCACCGCCCACGAGGTCGTCGCGTCGGACCCGTTGGCCACCACGCCGTCGGCGCAGTACCCGGCGCCCCAGTCGTTCACCACCGTCAGCTCGAGCGTGACCTCGCCCTCCGGCAGCTCGGGCTCGTCCGGCGGGACCGGCTCGATCCGGGTCCCGACCGCGAGGCTGTCGAGCTCGTCCGCGCCGCCCGCCCGCTCGCGGAACCCCGGCAGCCGAGGGATCTCGACCAGCGGCTCGAGCAGCCCCACGTCGGGCCCGAGGTCCTCCCCACATGCCGCCACCCCGGTCGCGTGGCGGCGCCAGGTGCGCACGAAGCAGCTCCGGAACCGCGGGTCGTCGAGCAGCACCTCGGCGAGCTCGAACGGGCCCCGGAACGCGACGCCGTCGAGCTCGCCCGCGTCGTCGATCGGGTGGCCTCCGTCGTCGTCGCGCCGCCGGCCGAGCTGATCGTAGCCCTCGAACGCGAACCCGAGCGGGTCGATCAGCGCGTGGCAGCTCGAGCACGCGGGATCGGCGGCGTGTTGGGCGTACCGCTCGCGGGTCGACAGGGCCGGATCGACCGGCGGCGGCGACACGTCCAGGTTCGACGGGGGCGGCGGCAGGTCCTCGCACAACAGCCGCTCCCGCACGGTCACCCCGCGCTGCACCGGGCCCGACCCCTCGGGCCGCCCGTGGGTGGTGAGCACGCTGCCGTGGGTCAACACCCCGCCGTACCGCACCCCGTCGAGCTCGACCCGGCCGGAGCCCGGCAGGCCGTAGTGCTCGGCGAGCCCGGCGTCGACCAGGGTGTACCGGGTGAGCATCAGGTCGGCGAGGGTGCCGCCCGCGCCGGCGACGTCGCGCGCCACCGCACGGGTCTCGGCCTGCATCGACGCCCGCAGCTCCGGGGTCAGGCCGTCGCGCGACACGGTGGCGAGCTGGCTCGTGTCGAGCCAAACTTCCACCGCGTCGGCGACGGTCTCGAGCGTCCGCGGGTCGTCCGCCCGCGCAGCGGCGGCGGCGAGCAGCCCCTCGGGGGTGTCGAGCGCGCCGGCGGCGGCCTCGGCGAGCAGCTCGGCGTCGGGGGTGGTCCCCCAGAACGTGTACGACAGGTCCGCCGCGAGCTCCCACCCGGTGAGCTCGAACCGCCCCGGCGCGACCTGCACCCCGAGCTCGGACCGGTACAGGAAGTGGGGCGACTGGAGCATCGCGACCACCACCCACTCGATGCCCGCGTCGAACCCGTCCTCCAGCGCCACCTCGGTCCACACCGCCAGGTACCGGTGGATGTCGGCCTGGGTCAGCGGGCGCCGGAACGCGCGGAACCCGAAGTCCTCGATGAACAGCGACGCGCAGGTCGCGTCCCCCACGGCGGCCGGGTCACACGGCAACGACGACCGGAGGTCGGCGGCGGCCGCGAGCGCCTCGGCCGAGGTCCGGTACTGGTCGGCGAGCAGGTCGCTCACCCCCAGCGCGGCGGCGTCGTTGCGGAACCCGTCGACGATCGGGTCGGCCGCGAACGTCCCGGCGGCGGCCTCGACCCCGAGCAGGTCGGCGACGGTGCGCGCGTACTCCGGGTGGGTCAGCCGGCGCAGCAGCCGCCCCGGCTCGGCCTGCTCACACGCGCCCGGCGGACCGGGGGGCCCGGCGCCCTCGGGCCCCCGGTCTCCGACGGCCAACGATCCACATCCCGCGAGCCACCCTCCCGCGATCCATCGGAGTCCGACGCTCATCGCAACACCTCCGCCGGGCCGGCGGTGCCGACCCCGAACGCCGGAACGTCGACCCCCACCGCGTTGGCGACCGAGGTGAGCACCTGGTCGTGGGTGATCCCGCTCATGTCCACCAGCCGCCCGGGGCGGAAGAACCCGTTCGCGTTGCCCGCGAGCACCCACGGGACCCCGCGGCACACGTGCGCGCGGCTGTCCCCGAGCTCCTTGGCCCACAACACCACCGTCGAGTCGAGCATCGGCAGCCCGGTGACCGGGTCGGGCAGCGCCAGCAGCGAGTCGACGAGGTACCGGAACTGCTCGGCGAACCACCGCTCACACGCGACGAACCCGTCGACTCCGGCGGTGTTCCCGTCGTCGGCGTGGGACAGCCCGTGGTGGGAGTCGGCCGCGTCGAGCCAGGTGAACACGACCGGGCTCACCGTGTGCGACAGCTGCACGGTGACCACCCGCGTCGCGTCACACGCGAGCGCCTGGACCGCCAGGTCGAGCTGCGCCTTCACCACCGCCGGGAACTGGTCGTTGTCCTGGGGGTTGCCGACGCCGGGGTCCGACGCGGTGCACGCGCCCCCTCCCTGCAGGCTGCGCTCGACCGAGCGGAGCGCGGTGAGGTGCGCGTCGAGCCGGATCCGCTCCTCCGCCCCGAGCCTCGCCTGCAGGTCGGTCAGCTCGGACCGCGCGAGGTCGAGCACCGACATCCGCCGCTTCAGCAGCCCGTCGTCGGCGAGCACGCCGAACACGCGCTCCCAGGTGTTGCTCGGGTCGTCGTCCGGGGTGACGAACGCCCCGTCGCGGTACACCATCCGGGTCTGGGTCGAGCCACCCCACGCCGAGGTGAGCGCGGACAGCTCGAGCGAGCGGAACCGGGTGGTCGCCCCGATCTCGTCGGCCACCAGCTGGTCGACGCTGATCGGGCCGCCGGCGGTGAGCATCGCGGCCATCCCGCCCTCGTGGTTGTCGCCGACCACGAAGTCGAGGTTCTGCAGGACCTGCAGCTGCGACTCGAGCCCGGCGAGCGGCTCGAGGATCGAGCCCGGGGCGAACCCGTACCCGGCGCCGGTCCCGGTGGGGGTCCACCGGGACGGGATCGTGCCGTTGGGGCTGTGGATCACGAGCAGGCGCGGCGCGGTGCCGAGCTCGGCGGCGCGCGCCGGGCGCTCCAGCAACCGGACGAACGGGGCGGCCAGCACGCTGGCGGCGCCCCGCAACAGGTGGCGTCGGTTCACGAGGTCTCCCTGGGGGTCGAACGGGGTTGCGGTGAGCGGCCCCGGATCTGTCGCGCCTACTTCGACAGCTGCAGCGCCTCGGCGGCGGGACCGGTCCCGGGGTGCTCGCGCGCGACCTGCTCGAGCGCGCGGACGGCGCCCTCGCGGTCGCCCACGGCGAGCCGCGCCCGCCCGAGCCGCAGCCCGGCCTCGGCCGCGAGCGGGTCGGGCGACGCGAGGAACACCTCGAGCAGCGGGATCACCTCGGCCGGCCGCCGCTCGAGCAGCACCGCCGCCTCGAACCGCGCGCGCTGAGCCGCGGCGGGCGAGCCGCGCGCGATCACCTCGCGCCACGCCGCCACCGCGTCGTCAGGCCGCCCGTCGCGGGCCTCCAGCTGGGCGAGCAGCGTCCACGCGTCGGCGTCTCCGGGCCGGGCCGCGAGGCGCTGGTGCAGCCCGGCGCGCGCGCCCTGCCGGTCCCCGCCGAGCACCTGCTGCCGCAGCGCCTCGACCTCGGGCAAGGCCGGCGGCGGCGGCGGGCGACCGGTTCGAGCGGGGCGGGGTCG
>JBEBJC010000901.1:0-3722 GCA_040080105.1 Myxococcota bacterium | reverse complement strand
CCTCCGCCCCCGAGCACCAGCCCGACCCCGCGCCCGGCGACGAGCCGCGCGAGCCGCCGCACCGCCTCGGGGTCGCCGAGCCGCACGTGGTGCACCTGCTCGACCCCGGCCCGCGCCCGGATCCACCGCTCGGTGCCCGAGGGCAGCGCCCGGTCGTCGGGGTGGACCAACACCAGGTCGAGCGGGACCAGCGCGCCGCCGGGGCCGGCGACCTTCACCTCGACCTCGCCCGGGGTGGGGTCGGCGAGCGCGTCGGCCACCACCACCAGGCGGTCGGCCATCCGCAGGCACCGGCGGGTCCACGCGGTCCACCGGGGGTCGGTGCGGTACAGGATGTAGCGGTGGCGGCGCTCCTGGTCGCAGATCCACCGCACGACCCGCCGGTCGAGCTCGTCCCACCGGTCGACGTCATCGGTCGACGCGCCGGGCCCGAGCGCGCGGTCGAACGACTCGGGGTCGACCGCCAGCGCCGGGTGCATCGCGTCGAGCGCTTCGGCGAGCGCCCGCACGAGCGCGGCCGCCGGCGCGCTGGCGTCGGCGGGCACCACCGCGACGTTCACCCGCTCGGGCGGCGGCGACGGGTGGAGCACCGCCTGCAGCCGCCGCACCGCGTGGCGCCCGATCCGGCGGGTCAGCGACGGGTACCGCTCGGCCAGCGCCCAGAACTTCGCCTCGGGCAGGCGGCCGAGCTCGGAGTCGCGCACCGCCAGCGCGAGGGAGGTGTGCGGGTCGTCCGACAACATCCCCACGTCGCCCACGACCCCGCCCTCGGCGACCTCGTCGACCTGCTCCTGCGGGTCGATCCGCCCGGACCCGTCGAGGTCCCAGTACACCCGCAGCCGGCCGTGGACCACGACATACAGCGCGTCGGACGGGTCTCCGGGGCCGAACACCCGCTCCCCGCCCGGGACGTAGCACCACTCGAGCGCGTCGGCGACCGCGGCCCGTTCGGCCTCCCCGAGCCCGCCGAGCAGCTCGCACCGGCCGAGCACCGCGCGCAGGTGCTCCGGTTCGGGGGCGTTCGCCGACCGCCTCACGTGAGCCCGAGCGTGGCGAACACCGGCGCGTGATCAGACAGGTCGGCCAGCGCGCGCGGGCCGGTCCGCACGTCGGCGAGCCGGACCGACGGCGACGCGAACAGGTGGTCGAGGTGCATCTGGTGGTGCAGGAACCGCGCGGTCGGGCCGCCCGGATCGGCGGTGGCCCACCCGCGCGCGAGCACCCGGGCGTGCACCGGCGAGCCCGGCGCGCTGTTGAAGTCGCCCGCGATCACCGTGGGCTCGGCCAGGTCGACCGCCGCGAGCACCCGCTCGATCTCGGCGAGCTGGTTCGACCCACACCCCATCCGGCGGGGGACGCGGTGGGGGCCGACCTCGAGGAACGCGGGCAGCGACAGGTGGGTGTTGCACAACACCACCGGCCGGGCCCACCCGGGCGGGCGCAGGCGGACCCGGGCCGCGATCCGCCGCTGCTTGAGCGGGGCGAACGCCGGTAGGCGGACGTGGGTGATCTCGGTCACGCCGAGCGGCTCCGGGGCGAGCGCGGGGGCGCACACGACCGCGAGCCCGGTGGTGTACAGCGAGGTGTCGCCGAGGGTGTACCGGTGCGCGGGGAAGTACGTGCCGACGAACCCGCCGGGGTGGCCCCGCGCCGCGAGCGCGCGCTCGAACGCCTCGAGGAACAGCTCGAGCTGCGGGCGCGCCCCGCCCCGCAGCGACCCGTTCTCGAGCTCTTGCAGCGCCAGCACGTCCGGCACCGGGTCGAGCGCGGCGAGCGCGCCCGCCACCCGCTCGACCTGGTCGAGCGTCGCCCACAACCCGCGGGCACCCTGGGAGAAGTACCGGACGTTCCAGCTCACCAGCCGCATGGGTCTCGTTCGGTCAGTAGGTGAGGCAGTCGCCCTCGGGGCAGTGGCACATCTCGGCCATGCCCACCGAGTGCGCTTGCGCGAACGCCTCGAGGTCGTTCACCGTCTCGATCGGCACGGTGACCTCGCTGTCGAGCGCCACCAGGCGCCAGCGGTACGTGTTGTTCCCGTTGCTGCACGAGCCCATGTACGGACCGGTCTGACCGATCCCCTCCGGCATCGGCGTGGTCGGGTTCGTGCCGGAGGCCGCGCTCGGGATCGAGCCCAGCGTGGGGTCGATGCCGTACAGGCCCCAGTGGTCGAACCCGATCGACACGTCGTCGAACAGCAGCGCGAGCGACACCGCGCCGGCCGGCACGTTGGCCCAGTCGAGCTGCGGGTTCAGGTTGGTGCCGCCCTGGCCCGAGCACCAGTGCTCCACCTGGAGCTGCTGCAGGCACGGCAGCGCGGCGTGTGCGTCCATGTCGGGGCTGCTCACCGAGAACGCCGGCGCCGGGGCGGTGTCGCCGGTCGGGTCGCTGTCGGCGTCGGTGTCGCTGTCGGCGTCCGCGTCGGCGTCGCTGTCCGAGTCGGTGTCGGTGTCGGCGTCACCGTCGACCGGAGGGGTGGTCTCGTCGTCTCCGCTACACCCGAGCGCGCTGGTCAGGACCACGAGTCGAAGCCACATCTGTTCCCTCCGCCGCCGCTGGTATCACGGACTTCCGCGCGCGGACAGAACGGGACATTCGGCGTCGATCGGCATATGTGGCCAACGGTGAACACCGCCGTCGGCTGGACCAACGACCCACGACTGCGCGTCCTCGCCCCGCTCGGGCGCGGGGGGATGTCCGACGTGTGGCTGGCGGCGCTGCGCGGTCCGGCCGGGTTCGAGAAGCTGGTGGCGGTCAAGCAGCTGCGGATGTCCGACGAGGTCGACCGCGGCGCGGCGTTCTTGCACGAGGCCCGGCTCGCCGCCCGGCTGAACCACCCGAACATCGTGCAGACGTTCGAGATCCTCGCGCAGGGCGGCAACTACCGCATCGTGATGGAGTTCCTCGAGGGGCAGCCGCTGAACAAGGTGCTGCACCGCGCCGCTGGGCGGATCGAGCTGCGCGACCTCGCGCGGGTGTTGGTCGACGTGCTCGCGGGGCTGCACCACGCGCACGAGCTCGCCGACCGCGACGGCCGGCCGTCGAACGTGGTCCACCGCGACGTGAGCCCGCACAACGTGTTCGTGACCTGGGAAGGCGGGGTGAAACTGCTCGACTTCGGGGTCGCGCGGTTCGGCCGGGAGCACACCGACGACGGGCTGATCAAGGGCAAGCTCACCTACATGTCGCCCGAGCAGGCGCTGAGCCGGCCGGTCGATCGGCGGGCCGACCTGTTCGCCGCGGGCGTGATGTTGTGGGAGTTCGTCGCCGGGCGGCGGATGTGGGCCGGGCTCACCGACCACCAGCTGTACCGAGAGCTGGTCGCCGGGCGGATCCCCGAGCTCGTGTCCCACGCCCCGTCGGCGCCGCCCGAGCTGGTCGAGGTGTGCGCGCGCGCGCTCGCCCCGGACCGGGGCCGCCGGTTCGCCACCGCCGACGAGATGCGGCACGCGGTCGAGGGCTGGCTCGCGCGGGCCGGTTCGCCCAGCCCCCGCCGGATGGGGGAGTGGGTCAGCGACCTGTTCGCCGCCGACCGCGAGCGCCTGCGGGCGATCGTGGCCCAGGGAGCTCCGGACGAGGAGGTCCTCGACCCGACCGTGCTCGGCGGGCCGGTGCGGGCGACGCCGGGCGCGCCGGCCCCGCGGGTGGTGGAGTCCGAGCGCTCCGACCCCACGCTGTTGCCGTCCGACCTCGCGACCGAGCCGCGCCGGGGGGCGAGCTGGGCG
>JBEBJC010000900.1:0-3728 GCA_040080105.1 Myxococcota bacterium | reverse complement strand
GGCGTGTGTCGAGGCCTCGGGGCCGCGCACGTGTGTGTTCGCGGTCGGCGGCACGATCGCGCTCGAGCAGCCGCTGTACACCGAGGACCCGTTCCTCACCGTGGCCGGGCAGACCGCCCCCGGGGGCGGGATCCAGATCACCAACGCCCCGGGCGCCGAGGTGAGCGCGCTCGTGTACCTCGCGGCCCACGACGTGGTCTGGCAGTACACCCGCCTGCGCAACCAGTTCCAGTCCGCGTGCACCGACGGCAACGGCAGCGAGTGCGGCGCGCTGTTCGCGACAGGTGACGGCTCGGTGCGGGTGATCGCCGACCACAACTCGCTCGCGTGGAACCAGGACGAGGGGTTCGGCGTGTGGGCGAACGCGACCGCGCCGCTGCAGGAGCTGACGCTGTCGGCGAACCTGATCGCGCTCGGGCTCGAGTCCCACTCGACCGGGATCATCGTGGGCGGCGAAGACAGCGCCGCCGCGGGCGGCGTCACCGACGTGGACATCCACCACAACCTGATCCTGAACAACAACCACCGGAACCCCCTGTTCAAGGGGCGCTCCGGGCGGCTGGTGGCGAACCTGTTCTACAACCAGGGGTTCTACGTGACCCAGGTGGGCGGCGGCGCGAGCGTCGACATCGTGGGCAACGAGTACCGCGAAGGGCCGATGAACGAGGGGTTCCACGAGATCCAGGCGTGGTCCGCCTCGGGCACCGACGCCCGCGACGGCGAGCCCTCGCTGTACGTCTCGGGGAACCGCGGGTGGAACCAGCCGGACCCCGACGGCGACCAGGTGCCGCTCACCTACCGGGTAGACGGCGAGAACGGCGACGAGGTGGGCGCGCTGGACCCGGGTTGGCTCCGGGCCGAGCCGCTGCCGCCTCCGAGCCACCCGATCCCCCACGGCGAGCCGCTCGAGGACGTCCTCGTCCCCACGGTCGGCGCCTCGCGGGGGCTCGACTGCGACGGCGCGTGGGTCGACCGCCGGGACCCGATCGACGCGCTGCTGATCGAGCAGCTCCTGGCCGACGACGGCATCTCCCGCCTGCCGGTCCGCGACGACGGGCTGCCGACGCTGGACCCGGGTGAGCCGTGCCCCGACGCCGACGCCGACGGGATGCCCGACGGGTGGGAGGCCGACCACGGCCTGTCGAGCGACGATCCCGACGACCACGCCGCGGTGGCCGCCGCAGGGTTCACCGCCCTCGAGCTGTACCTGTCCGGGCGGTTCCCGGTCGGGACGCCCTTGCCCGCCGAGTAGAGCGCTACGCCGCCTGCACCACGATCTGCCCCGGTGCCGCGCCCTCGCCGCGGAACACCAGGTGGTGGGTCGCGACCTTCTGCACGAAGAACCGGTCGTGGCTCACCGCGATCACCGCCCCGGGGAAGTGCACCAGGGCGCGCTCCATCACCTGGGTGCTGGTGACGTCGAGGTGGTTCGTGGGCTCGTCCAGCACCAGCACCGACGCGCCCGACAGCAGGCACTGCGCCATCGCGACCCGCGCCCGCTGGCCGCCCGACAGCTGGCCGGTGCGGGCCTTCAGATCGGCCTCGGAGAACTGGAACATCGTGAGGAACCGGGACACCGCCTTGCGGGTCGCGCTGAACGCGAGGCTGTCGGGCAGCGCGTTCACCGCGTGTGACACGGTGTCGGCCGGGTCGAGGTCGGCGAGCATCTGGTTGTACGACACCACCCGCTGCCCGCGCGCCCACTCGATCTCACCGGCGTCGGGCGACTCGGCGCCGAGCAGCACCCGCAGCAGCGTGGACTTGCCGCTCCCGTTCGGCCCGAGGACCGCGAGGCGCTGGCGCCGCCGCAGGTCGAACGACAGCTCGGAGAACAGCAGCTGGTCGCCGTACGCCTTGTGCAGCGAGCGGACCTCGCACAGCCCGTCCTTGGTGTGCAGCCCGCCGTAGATCTCGGTCAGGATCTGGTCGACCGGGCGAGGGCCGACCGACTTCCGGATCGTCGCCAGGCGCTTGCCGAGGCCCTTGCCAGCGTGGCGCGCCGCCTCCCGCCGGCTCGCGATGCCCTCGGCTTCGTACGCCAGCAGCTCGGCCTCGTGCACGAACTGGCGCTGCAGCGTCTTGAACCGCAGCTGCTTCTCCACCACGTACGCCCCGAAGTTGCCGGTGTACTCGTGCAGGTGCAGGTTGTCGACCTCGACGATCCGGGTCACGACGGCGTCGAGGAACGCCCGGTCGTGGGACACCACGATCGCGGCCCCGCGGAAGCTGCGGAACCAGTCCTCGACCCACTCGACCCCCGCCACGTCGAGGTAGTTCGTGGGCTCGTCGAACAGCAGCAGGTCGGGCCCCTCGAGCAGGATCTTCGCGAGGGACGCGCGGTTCCGCCACCCGCCCGACAACGCGTCGATCGGGCAGGTGCGGTGGGCCTCGCCGAACCCGAGCCGGGTCAGCGCGGTGTCGATCCGGCGCTCGACGTCCCACCCGTCGAGCCGCTCCATCTGCTCGAGCAGCGCGGCCTGGCGCTCGACCAGCCGGTCGAGTTCGTCGGCGTCGGCGTCGGCCATCGCGGCCTCGATCGACGCGAGCTCGGCCTCGACCAGGTGCACGCTGGCGAACACGTCCCGCAGGACCTCGAGGATGCTGCGCGCGCCGTCGAGCTCGGAGAACTGGGAGAAGTACCCGATCTTCACCCCGTCCTCGACGGTGACCACGCCCTCCGACGGCGCGAGCTGGGCGAGCACGAGCTTGAGCAGGGTGGTCTTGCCCGAGCCGTTCTTCCCGATCAGCCCCACCCGATCTCCGGCCTCGAGCCTGAAGAACGCCTCGCGCAGCACGGGGACGTCGTCGAAGCGCACGGTCACGTCGTTCAGTCGGACGAGGCTCATCGACGGCTCCTGGGGTGGCTGCCCATAGCCCGGCGCCCCGGTTAGGGCGCCGGCGGGGGGCGGATGCTGCGCAACCGGAACGTGTGGTTGCTCGGCGTGGCCAGCTTGCTCAACGACGTGGCGAGCGAGATGGTGATGCCGCTGCTGCCCGTGTTCCTGGTCACCGTGCTCGGCGGGGGCGCGGCGACGCTCGGCGCGATCGAGGGCGCGGCCGACCTGGTGGCGAGCGGGTTGAAGTGGCTCGCCGGGGTGGCGTCGGACCGCACCGGCCGCAGCCGGCCGTTCGTGTGGGCGGGCTACGGGCTCGCGGGGCTCGCCCGGCCGTTCCTGGCGTTCGCGTCCGCCCCGGGGCACGTGCTCGCGGTGCGGCTGGTCGATCGAGTGGGCAAGGGGATCCGCACCGCGCCGCGCGACGCGTTGTTGTCGGCGAGCGTGGCTCCGGAGCAGCGCGGGGCGGCGTTCGGGTTCCACCAGTCGATGGACCACCTGGGCGCCGCGATCGGCCCGGCGGTCGCGCTGCTGCTGCTGCTGCTGTGGACGAAGGACCTGCGCGCCATCTTCCTGGTGGCGGCGGTGCCGGGGCTCGCGGCGGCGCTGGTGGTGCCGTTCACGGTGGAGGTGCGCCGCCCGCCGGCGTCGGCTGGGTCCGAACCGATCTCGCCCGAGCTGTGGCGGTTCCTGCTCCCGGTGGCCGTGGTGTCGTTCGGCACCGCGAGTGACGCGTTCCTGATGCTGCAAGCCGGCGTCGCGAGCCACGCGCCGATCGAGTCGCTGCCGGTGATCTGGGTGGTGCTGCACCTGGTGCGCACCGCGGCCGCGACCCCCGGCGGCTGGCTGTCCGACCGGGTCGACCCGCGGTGGGTGGTGGCGGCGGGGTGGGGG
>JBEBJC010000064.1:0-16502 GCA_040080105.1 Myxococcota bacterium | reverse complement strand
CTCCCCACAGGGGAGAGGGGGCCGGACCAGTGCCGCCTTCGACCTCCGGACCGCAGACCCCGGCCGGTCGGAGGCCAGCTGGAGGGTGTGTTGTAATGCCGCCCATGCTCACGTTGCTCACCGGAATCCTCGCCGGGGCGATCCATGTCGCCTCGGGACCCGACCACCTCGCCGCGCTCGCGCCGATCGCGCTCCGGAGCCGAACCGCAGCGCTGCGGGCCGGCGCGTCCTGGGGCGTGGGCCACGGCATCGGCGTCGTGTCGATCGGGCTCGTCGCCATGTCGTTCCGCGGCCTGGTCGCGAGCTGGATGTCGGCCGGCTCGGAGCGCCTGGTGGGGTACTTGCTGCTCGGCGTCGGCGCGTGGGCCCTGCTCGCGGCGAAGCGGGGCACGGTGGACGCGGTTCGGCACGAAGGCCACGTGCACGTCGCGGTCGGGGTCGGCATCCTGCACGGGGCCGCCGGCACCGGACACCTCCTGGCCGTCGTGCCTGCGTTGGCGTTGCCCCCCGCCCTCGCCGGGGTGTACCTCACCGGGTTCCTCGCGGGCGCCGTCCTCGCGATGTCGATGTTCGCGGCCGGGATCGGCGCGCTCGCCCGCCGCTGGGGACCGGGAGGGGTCCGGGCGGTGATGGCGGCCAGCGGCGTCGTCGCGATCGGCGTCGGCGCGGTGTGGATCGCGACCGCGGTGGGCCCGTGAGCGATGGGGCGCCTCCAGCTCACCTCCGGCACCACGTTCGGCCTGCGCGAGCTCGCCTACACCACCGTCGTGGGACGCCACTGGTCGTGTGACGTCCTGCTCCCGCACGAGGATGCGCCGCTGCGGTGGATCGAGCTGCGGTGGATGCTCGGGAAGTGGGGTTGGCGGGCGCTGTCGCGCGAGGGTGACACCCTCGGCCCGTCCACGTGGTTGAGCCCGGGGTGGCGGCTGCTCGAACCCGGGAAGAAGGGGACGGTCAAGCTGCGCGAGGTCGCTACGGTCGAGCTGGTCGACGCCTCGCCGCCGGGCGCGTTCGCGGTCGACCTCCAGAGCGGACGGGTCCTGGTGAAGCAGGCGCTCCAGGACCTGCTCGCCGACGCCGGGTACCACCATTGGCGCACCACGCTCGGCCAGCCGCTGGCCGACGGCGAGGTGCTGGTGATCGGAGGGCGGCCGCTGCGGCTCCACCTCCCGCAGCGCGCGCTCGCGACCGAGACCGCGGCGCCGTCGCTGCTC
The DNA here is from genome assembly GCA_040080105.1 of Myxococcota bacterium. Taxonomy (GTDB): domain Bacteria; phylum Myxococcota_A; class UBA796; order UBA796; genus JACKER01. The sequence goes on along the minus strand of JBEBJC010000064.1, from coordinate 15,288 downwards.
CACACCGACACCCTGCTCAAGCTCGATCGGGAGCACCTCACCGGCGCGTTCGAGTTCGGTGCCGAGCGGATCGAGCTGCCCACCGAGTTCGTCCGGTTGTTGATCCCGTACGCCGAGGCCCTGCTGAACGAGTACGACGACGACGCCTGGCGGACCCGCGACGACGCGTACGACCGGTGGCTCGAGCTCGGGGGCAACCCGGAGAGCACCTCCGAGCGGCTCGGGTGGCTCCGCGGGAAGTTGAAGGCGTTCCTGACCAAGGCCGGCCTGGCCGACGTCGAGGCGCTGTTCGAGAGCAAGCGGGTCGGGCAGTGGTACGGCACCCGAATCGCGCTCGCGCTCCACCAGGTCGTCCTCGAATGAACCAGGCGTTGCCCTGCTTTGCCCGGGCCATCGAGGGCAACGCGGGGCAATGCACGTCGTTCGCCGAGGGTAAGGTGACGCACTGAATTTCCGCGGCGATCGAGCCGCACATCGGAGGTCATGTGGCCAACGTCCTCTGGCTCCAGGGTGGTGCGTGCTCCGGCAACACCATGTCGTTCCTGAACGCCGAAGAACCCAGCGTCGTGGACCTGATCCTCGACTTCGGTCTGAACGTGCTGTGGCACCCCTCGCTGGGCGTGGAGATCGGCGGGCAGGTGTCCGACCTGTTGAACCAATGTGTGTCCGGCGCCAAGAAGATGGACATCCTGGTGTTCGAGGGCAGCGTGATCCAGGCCCCGGACGGGACCGGCGCGTGGAACCGGTTCGCCGGCCGCGCGATGAAGGACTGGGTGTTCGACCTGGCCCACGCAGCCGACTTCGTGGTCGCGATCGGCGACTGCGCGACCTGGGGGGGCATCCCGGCGACCGCGCCGAACCCGTCGAACTCGACCGGCCTCCAGTTCCTGAAGCGCGCCCGCGGCGGGTTCCTCGGCGCCGACTTCCGCGCGAAGTCGGGGCTGCCCGTGATCAACGTCCCCGGGTGTCCGGCGCACCCGGACTGGATCACCCAGATCCTGGTCGCGGTGGCCACCGGCCGCGCGGGCGACCTCAAGCTCGACGAGCTGCAGCGCCCAGCCACGTTCTTCACCAGCTTCACCCAGACCGGGTGCACCCGGAACATGCACTTCGCGTACAAGGTCAGCGCGACCGAGTTCGGTCAGCGCAAGGGGTGCCTGTTCTACGATCTGGGCTGCCGCGGGCCGTTCACCCGGTCGCCGTGCAACCGGATCCTGTGGAACCGCCAGTCGTCGAAGACCCGGGCCGGCATGCCGTGCATCGGGTGCACCGAGCCGGAGTTCCCGCACCACGATCTGGCGCCCGGCACCGTGTTCGCGACCCCGACCACCCTCGGCCTGCCGAACGAGGTGCCGCCGGGGATGTCGAAGCGGACCTACCTCACGATGGTCGCGGCCGGCAAGGGCTCGGCGCCGCAGTGGTCGAAGGAAGACATCTTCGTGGTCTGACGCGCCGCGCTCGCTCCCACCTCTCTGGAGACTCCCATGGACAACAGCACCACCGAAGTCCTCGACATCTCCCCGGTCGGTCGCGTCGAAGGCGACCTCGACGTTCGGGTCGAGATCGAGGACGGCCGCGTCGTCAACGCCTGGACCCAGGCCGAGATGTTCCGCGGGTTCGAGATCATCCTCCGCGGCAAGGACCCCCAGGCGGGCCTCGTCGTGACCCCCCGCGCGTGCGGCATCTGCGGCGCGAGCCACCTGACCTGCGCCGCGTGGGCGCTCGACACCGCCTACGGCGCCGAGGTCCCGCGCAACGCGATCATCGCGCGGAACCTCGGGCAGCTCGTGGAGTCGATCCAGAGCATCCCGCGGTACTTCTACGGCCTGTACGCGATCGACATGGCGAACAAGAAGTACAAGGGCAAGAAGCACTACGACGAGGTCGCCAAGCGGTTCAGCGCGTACGTCGGGACGAGCTACCAGGCGGGCGTGGGCATCTCCGGGCGCCCGGTCGAGATCTACGCGCTGTTCGGCGGCCAGTGGCCGCACTCGTCGTACATGGTGCCGGGCGGCGTGATGTGCTCGCCCACCCTCACCGACGTCACGCGCGCCTGGGCGATCCTCGAGCACTTCCGCCGGAACTGGATCGAGTCGCTGTGGCTCGGTTGCTCGATGGAGCGGTACGAAGAGATCCGGTCGTACGACGACTTCATGGCGTGGACCGAGGAGAACGAGTCGCAGGCGAACTCGGACCTCGCGCTGTACTGGAAGGCCGGCCTCGAGTACGGCCTCGACAAGTTCGGCGCCGGGTGTGGCCGGTACGTCACGTGGGGCTACCTGCCGCACGAGGACCGGTACCAGCGCCCGTCGATCGAGGACCGGAACGACGCGGTGATCATGAAGGGCGGCCTGTACGACGCCGCGACCGACACCCACCTGCAGATGAACCAGGGGCGGGTCCGCGAGAACACCAGCCACGCGTGGTACGACGAGGGCGACGCCGACGTGCACCCGTTCGATCGGCGCACGGTGGCGAGCCAGCGGAGCCGCCACGACTACAACGGCACGTACTCGTGGGCCACCGCGGTCAAGGACCTCGAGCTCGGGCGGTGCGAGGCGGGCCCGCTGTCGCGCCAGCTGGTGGCGGGCGGCCCGAACGGCCACCCGTGGCAGAACCACGACCCGTTCATCCTCGACGCGTTCAAGAAGATGGGCGGCGCGAGCGTGCACCTCCGCCAGCTCGCGCGCCTGCACGAGCTGGTCAAGCTGTACCGCGAGGCCGAGCGGTGCCTGAAGGCGTTCCGGCTCGACGAGCCGTTCTACATCAAGCCGCGCCCGCGCGACGGCGAGGGGTGGGGCGCGACCGAGGCGGCCCGCGGCGCGCTCGCGCACTGGATCAAGGTCAAGGACGGCAAGATCGAGAACTACCAGATCATCGCCCCCACGACCTGGAACGTCGGCCCGCGCGACGCGACCGGCGCCCGCGGCCCGATCGAGGAGGCGCTCGTCGGCACGCCGATCGCGGACAAGACCGACCCGGTCGAGGTCGGACACGTGGCCCGGTCGTTCGACTCGTGCCTCGTGTGCACCGTGCACGCCCACGACGCGAAGACGGGCGAGGAGCTCGCCCGGTTCCGCACCGCCTGACCCGGAGGACCTCGTGCTGACCATCATCGGGTGCGGCAACGCGAACCGCAGGGACGACGCGGTGGGGGTCCACGTGGCCCGCCGCCTGCGCGAGCGGCTCGACAAGCACCCGGTGCCCGGGGTCCGCGCGCTGGACTGCGGGACGGCCGGCTTCGAGGTGATGTTCGCCGCCAAGGACAGCGACGCCGTGATCCTGGTCGACGCGTCGGTGTCCGGGTCCGAGCCCGGCGCGGTGTTCGAGGTCCCGGGCGCCGAGCTCGTGCGGGCTGGCGCGCCGGCGCCGAACCTGCACGCGTTCCGGTGGGACGACGCGCTGCACGTCGGCGCCCAGCTGTACGGGGCCTCGTTTCCGTCGGTGGTGACGGTGTTCCTGGTGGAGGCGGCGGACACCGGCCTCGGCACCGAGCTGTCCGAGCCGGTGCAGCGGGCCGCCGAGGTGGTGTTCCACCGCCTGCTCGAGCGGATGGCCGCGCACGCCGTCGCCCGCCTCCCCGCCGAGGTGCGGTGGGAGGTCCCGATCAAGGCCGGCCGCGTGCAGCTGTCGGCCGAGCTGTACGACCGGCTGTTCGAAGGGCGCGAGGGCGTCGTCCCGTTCGTGCTCGACGACGCGGTGTGCCTGATGCCGGTCCAACAGGTCACCGGCGGCCTGCTGGTCAAGATCCGCACCCCCCGAGGAGATCGCGCCGTCGACGCCGCGGAGTTCCTCCGCGCGCAAGGATGGGACGACCTCGGTACTTACGTCTGCGCCGGGCGGTGGGAGCCGACCCTCGGCGCCCTCGCCCTGACCCGCACGGAGCCTGCATGAACACCGCCAGCCCCCACGTCGTCGCCGCGTTCGAGCGGATCCGCGAGACCGAAACCACCGCGCTCCGCCAGGCCGAGGCGCTGGTCGAGGTCGCGCTCGACCTGCAGCGCAAGCCGCGCGACCCCCAGGAGCTCGTCGACGCCGTGTTCCTGTACGACCGCGCCGCCTCGTTGGTGGAGGAGGTGCCGCTCGCTCGCGCGCGCGCGATCGCGGGGAAGGGGACAGCGCTCCGGCGGATGCCCGGCGCCGGGCTCGACCACCTGGAGGCGGCCCGCGCGGCGTTCGAAGAGGCGATGCCCGCGCTGCGCGCCCACGGCGAGCCCGAGGAGGTCGCGGAGACCGAGATGAACCAGGGGCTCGTGCTGCAGGCGCTCGCCGGGGCAGGGCGGGCGCCCCTCCCCGAGGCGATCGCCGCGTACCACCGCGCGCTGCGCACGTTCGACGCCGCGGCGTACCCACGGGAGTACGCGATCCTGCACAACAACCTCGCCACCGCCTACCTGTCGACCGCGATGGTCGGAGGCAAGGAAGGCCTGCGCGAGGCGCTCGCGGTGCAGTCGTTCCGCGAGGCGCTCCGGTGCGTGTCGATGGAGGAGGACCCGGTGGAGTGGTCGATGCTCCAGAACAACCTCGGCAACGCGCTGCAGGCGACCCGGTCGTCCCACCCGTTCGAGAACCTGGTCGAGGCGGTCGCCGCGTACGACCAGGCGCTGAAGGTGCGCACCGCGCACGACATGCCGGTGGAGCACGCGAACACCATCGCGAACAAGGCGAACGCGCTGATGAACCTGCCGGACGAACCGGGCGCGCCCGAGCGCGGGAACCCGGAGAACCTGCGCCGGGCGGTGACCCTGCTCGAGGCGGCCGGCGAACTGTTCGCCGGCAACGCGCTCGGCGATCGCGCCGGCGTGGTGCGGGAGCTGGCCGCGTCGCTGAACGCCGAGCTCGCCGGATGAGCGACGACCTCGAGTCCCTGGTCCGCGATCTGGAGCGCCTCGACGAGGTCGTCTCGACGTGGGACGCGAACCAGCAGCTCGCGGTCGGGGCGCTGCGCCGCACGATCGAGGCGATCCAGAAGGAGGCGTTCCGGCGGATCGTGGCCGAGGTGAAGCAGGATCCGGCCGGGCTCGCGGCCCTGCGGCGCGCGGTCGACGATCCGTGGGTGTTCAACGTGTTGTCGTACCACGGGCTGCTGAAGAAGCCTGAGCCGCCGATCGAGGAGCGGATCGAGCGCGCGCTGGACACGGTGCGGCCGAGCCTCGCAGGGCACGGCGGCGACGTGCGGGTGGTCGCGTTCGTGCCGCCCGACGAGGTCCGGATCCGGATGGTCGGGTCGTGTGACGGCTGTGCGTTCACCGACGTGACCGTGAAGCTCGGGGTCGAGAAGGCCCTGCTGGAGGGCGTCCCCGAGCTGAAGCGCGTCACGGTGGTGAAGGGGACGGCCCCAGCCGACGCGCCGAGCCCGTCCGGGTCCCCGTTCGCGGTGCCGTGGGAGGACGCGGGCGCGGTCGACGACGTGCCCGAGGGTGGCGTGGTCGCGGTCGAGCTGGCGAAGGCGTCGGTCCTGCTGACCCGGATCGCCGGAGAGGTCAAGGTCTACCCGAACGCTTGCGCGCACCTCGGGATGCCGCTCGAGATGGGGGAGGTCCGCGACGGCGTGATCACCTGCAGCTACCACGGGTTCGAGTTCCGCCTCGACACGGGCGAATGCCTGACGGCCCCCGAGATCGCGCTCCCGTCGCTCCCGGTGCGGGTCGATCAGGGTCGGGTCCAGATCCGGGTGGTCGCGTGAGCGCCACCGTGGTCAAGCTCGGCGAAGGGCTCCCGCACGGCCCGCCCGCGCCGCCGCTCCTCGATCCGGCCGGGCCTCGGATCGAGCTGGGCGGCGCCGATCCGCTGGTCGGCCCCGTGATGCCGGCCGCCGACACGATGTTCGGCCCGCGCGGCGCGTGGTCGTTCCCGGACGGGACGTTGTGGGTGGCCGACACGGGCCACCACCGGCTCCTCGGGTGGGCCCGCCCCCCCGAGCGCGACGGCCAGCCGGCGGACTGGGTGCTCGGGCAGCCCGGGTTCGATCGCGAAGGCCGGAACGCGCTCGGCTCGGCCTCCGCGCTCACGATGAACGTCCCGTGTGGTGTCGCGCCGTACGGCGAGCGCGGGATGGCGGTGGCCGACGCGTGGAACCACCGGGTGCTGGTGTGGCGCGAGGTCCCGCGCGAGTCCCACGTGCCGGCGGACTTCGTGCTCGGCCAGGTCGACTTCGCCGGCCAGTCCCCGAACCGGGCCGACGACGTGCAGGGCGGGGAGCGGGCGGCGGCGGACACACTGCACTGGCCGTTCCAGGTCCTGGTCCACGGCGGGCGCCTGTACGTGGCCGACGGGGGGAACCGCCGGGTGTTGGTGTGGCGCGAGCTGCCCGACGACAGCGGCGTCCCGGCCGACTTCGCCCTCGGCCAGCCCGACCGCACGTCCCGGAGCGACAACGCCGGCGGAGCGCCGAACGCAGCGACGATGCGGTGGCCGCACGACCTCGCGGTGCACGACGGGGACCTGGTCGTCACCGACGCCGGGAACAACCGGGTGATGATCTGGGACGGGCGGCCCGACGACGACGGCGTCCCGTGCGCCCGCGTGCTCGGTCAGACCGACTTCGAGTCGGTCGACCACAACCGGTCGAGCTACTGGCCCGACGCGCGCTGCCTGAACATGCCGTACGGGGTGTCGGTGACGCCGGACGGCGTGCTCGCGGTGGCCGACACCGCGAACTCTCGCCTGGTGGGGTTCCGGTCGACCGCGACGGGGGCAGAGGCGGTCTTGATGACCGGGCAGGACAACTTTGCAGCCAAGGGCGACAACCGGTGGCAGGCCCAGACGCGCGACAGCCTGTGTTGGCCGTATGGGCTGCGGTTCGTCGGAGGTCGGGCGATCGTGTGTGACACCGGCAACCACCGGGTGCTGCTGTGGCAGTGACCGAGCAGATCCGGTTCCGCGGCACGGTCCAGGGCGTGGGGTTCCGCCCGACGGTCGCGCGGGTCGCGCGCGCGCACGGCCTGTCCGGGTGGGTCCGCAACGACGGGGAAGGGGTGTTGGTCCTGGTCGGCGGCGCAGACCCCGACGGGTTCCTCCGGGCGCTGCTGCGCGAGCTGCCGCCGCTGGCCCGGGTCGACTCGATCGAGCGGACCCCGGCCGACGAAGACGTGGGAGGCGCGTTCGTGATCGAGCGGTCCCACGGTGGGGAGGCCCGCACCGCGGTCACCGCCGACGCGGCCGTGTGCGAGGCGTGCGCCGCCGAGATCCGCGACCCGTTCGCCCGGCGGTACCGGTACCCGTTCGCGACCTGCACCCACTGTGGTCCGCGGTACTCGATCGTCGAGGCGGTCCCGTACGACCGGGCGAACACCACGATGCGCGGGTTCGAGATGTGCCCGGACTGCCGCGACGAGTACGAGGACGAGACCGACCGCCGGTACCACGCCCAGCCGATCGCGTGCGGCCGGTGTGGACCCACCGCGCGGCTCGTGCGCACCGACGGCGCCCCAGTCGCGTTCACCACCTACTCGATGCTCGACGACGTGGACGCGGTGAAGACGCTGCTCCAGCGGGGCGAGATCGTCGCGGTGAAGGGCCTCGGCGGGTACCAGCTGTGGTGCGACGCCACGAACGAGGTCGCGGTGGCGCGGCTGCGCGAGCGGAAGCGTCGCCCGCACAAGCCGTTCGCGCTGCTGGCGTGGGACGTGGACCAGGTGCGCCGGTTCTGCTCGGTGTCCGAGCAGGAGGCGCGGGCGCTGCAGAGCCCGGCGAACCCGATCGTGCTGCTCGACGCGGACGGGGCCGAGCGCGTCGCGGCCGGCGTGGCGCCCGATCAGCGCGCGCTCGGGTTCATGCTCCCGTCGACCCCGCTGCACGCGCTGATCGTGCGCCAGATCGGGCGACCGGTCGTGTGCACCAGCGGGAACCTCACCGAGGAGCCGCAGTGCACCGACGACGCCGACGCGCTGGCGCGGCTCGGCGGGATCGCCGACTGGGCGCTGGTCCACGACCGGCCGATCGCGAACCGGGTCGACGACTCGGTGGCGCGGGTGATGGACGGCGAGCTCCGGGTGCTCCGGCGGGCCCGCGGCTACGCGCCTGCGCCGATCCGCCTCCACCCGAGCTTCGCGGCGGCCCCACCGCTCACCGCGCTCGGCGGCCACCTCAAGGCGACGTTCTGCTTGCTGCGCGACGGGCTCGCCGTGGTGTCGCCGCACCTCGGTGACCTCGACGAGCCGCGGACCGTCGCCGACTACGAGCACCAGCTGCGCGCGCTGACCGCGCTGTTCGACCACGCGCCCGCCCGGATCGTGGTGGATCGGCACCCGGGGTACCGCACGCACGAGCTCGCGCACGGGCTTCCGGTCGACGCGGTCGCGCACCACCACGCACACGCCGCCGCGGTGATGGCCGAGCACGGGCTGCCGGTCGACGTGGAGCCGGTGGTGGCGCTGGTGCTCGACGGGCTGGGCCTCGGCGACGACGGGGAGCTGTGGGGCGGCGAGGTGCTGCGGTGTGACTTCCGGCGCGCCGAGCGCCTCGGGTCGCTGCCGCCGGTCGAGCTCCCGGGCGGGGATCGGTGCGCGCGCGAGCCGTGGCGCAACGCGGTCGCCCACCTGGTGCGGACGCTCGGGTGGGACGCGGTCGAGGCGGTGCCGTCGCTCGCGGGTCGGCGGAGCCCGACGCTGGAGCTCGCGCTCGAGCGGGCGCCGCGGGCCTCGTCCGCTGGGCGCCTGTTCGACGCCGTCGCCGCCGTCCTCGGGCTCCACCCCGACGGCACGACGTTCGAAGCGCAGGCGGCGATGGCGCTCGAGGCGTGGGCCGATCCATCGGTGCGCGACGGGTACGACTTCGCGCTGCGCGACCTGCGCCCGCTGTGGTCCGCGCTCCTGCGCGACCTCACCTGTCGCGTGCCCGGGCCGGTGATCGCCGCGCGGTTCCACGAAGGGCTCGCCGCCGCGTTGGCCGCCGCCACCCCGCCGTGCCCCACCGTGGTCCTGTCCGGCGGCGTGTGGCAGAACGTGGTCCTGCTGCGCCGCACCTTGCACCACCTGCGCGCGGACGGGCGCACGGTGTTGCTCCCCCGCGAAGTCCCCATGAACGACGGCGGCTTGTCGCTCGGCCAGGCGGCGATCGCCGCGGCACGCGCGCTCGCCCCCCAGGAGTGACCCATGTGCCTCGGTGTTCCCGGTCAGGTGGTGGAGATCGTCGACGCCGAGCGCAGGCTCGGGATCGTCGACGTGGGCGGGGTGCGGCGGGAGATCAACCTCGCGTGTGTGGTCGACGCCGAGCACCCGGTCGAGAGCTGTCTCGGCGCGTGGGTGCTGATCCACGTCGGGTTCGCGATGAGCCGGATCGACCCCGACGAGGCGCAGCGGACGCTCGAGCTCCTGCACGAGCTCGGTGAGGTCGTGGACCAGCTCTCGGCGATGCGGGGGGAGGGGCCATGAAGTTCGTCGACGAGTTCCGCGACCCGGTCGCCGCCCGGCGGCTCGTCGCCACCATCGAGGCCCAGGTGGCGCAGCTCGGCCGCCCCGTGCGGATCATGGAGATCTGCGGCGGACACACCCACGCGATCTTCAAGTACGGCCTCGAGGGGATGCTGCCCGACGCGATCGACCTCGTGCACGGGCCCGGCTGCCCGGTGTGCGTGCTGCCGGTCGGGCGGGTCGACGACGCGGTCGCGATCGCCCGGGTGCCGGGAGTCGTGTTCACCTCGTTCGGCGACGCGCTCCGCGTGCCCGGTTCGACCCAGTCGCTCGCGCAGGCGGCCGCGGCCGGAGCCGACGTGCGCACGGTGTACTCCCCGTCCGATGCGCTGCGGCTCGCGCGCGAGAACCCCGAGCGCCAGGTCGTGTTCTTCGGCCTCGGGTTCGAGACGACCGCGCCGTCCACCGCGCTGACCATCCTGCAGGCCGCGGCCGAAGGGGTGGAGAACTTCTCGGTGTTCTCGAACCACATCACCGTCCCGCCGGCGCTCGTCGCGCTCCTGTCCGACCCGGAGCAGCGGCTGGACGGGTTCGTCGGCCCGGGCCACGTGTCGATGGTGATCGGGATCGAGCCGTACCGGTTCGTCGCCGACGTGTACCGCCGGCCGCTGGTCGTGTCGGGGTTCGAGCCGCTCGACGTGTTGCAGTCGATCTCGATGGTGCTCGCGCAGCTGGTCGACGGGCGGGTCGAGGTCGAGAACCAGTACCGACGGCTGGTGCGCCCCGAGGGCAACGGCCCTGCAATGCACGCGGTCGCCGAGGTGTTCGAGACCCGCCCGTTCTTCGAGTGGCGCGGGCTGGGCACGATCCCCGACTCCGGGCTCCGCCTGCGCGAGGCGTACGCGAAGTTCGACGCCGAGCGGCGGTTCGCGGTGCCGGCGCTGTCGGTCGCCGACCCGAAGGCGTGCCAGTGCGCCCAGGTGCTGAAGGGCGCGATCAAGCCGTGGGAGTGCAAGGTGTTCGGCACCGCGTGCACGCCGCAGCGGCCGATCGGCGCGTGCATGGTGTCGTCGGAGGGGGCGTGCGCCGCCTACTACACCTACGGCCGCCTCTCCACCGCGCGCCGACTGGGGGCCGAGTGAGCGACCACCCGCTGTTCCGACGGATCGAGAAGCACCGGCGCCGCTCCGGCCGGGTCGAGGACGAGTTCGTGCAGCGGGCACACGGCGGGGGCGGGCGCGCGATGCGCGACCTGATCGACGACGTGGTGATCTCCAACCTCGGCGGCCCGCTGCTCGAGGCAGACGAGGACCAGGCCAGGATCTCGCTCGCGGAGCTCGTCGCGTCGGGCGACCGGCTCGCGTTCACCACCGACAGCTACGTGGTGACGCCGCTCGAGTTCCCGGGCGGCGACATCGGCCGGCTCGCGGTGAACGGCACGGTCAACGATCTCGCGGTCGGGGGGGCTGTCCCGCGGTTCCTGTCGGTGGGGCTGGTGATCGAGGAGGGCCTGCCGATCGCCACCCTGCGCCGGCTGCTGAAGTCCCTCGGCGACGCCGCGCGCGAGGCCGGGGTGGCGGTGGTCACCGGCGACACCAAGGTGGTCCAGCGCGGCGCGGCCGACGGCCTGTTCGTGAACACGTCCGGGATCGGCGTCATCCCCCGCGGGGTGGAGCTGTCGTCGAAGAAGGTGCGCCCGGACGACGTGTTGTTGATCAACGGGTTCCTGGGCGACCACGGGGCCGCGATCCTGACCGCCCGCGGGGAGCTCCGGCTCGACAACCCGGTCCCGAGTGACTGCGCGCCGCTGCACGGGCTCACCCGCGCGCTGCTGGACGCGGTCGAGGTGCACGCGATGCGCGACGTCACCCGCGGGGGCCTGTCGGCCGTGCTGAACGAGCTCGCGCTCGCGTCCGAGGTCGGGGTCCAGGTCGACGAGCTCGCGCTGCCGGTGCGGCCCGAGGTCGAGGGGTTCTGCGAGATCCTCGGCCTCGACCCGGTCCACCTGGCGAACGAGGGCAAGCTCGTCGCGGCCGTCCCCGCCGACCAGGCCCAGCGCGCGCTCGACGTGATGCGGGCGCACCCGCTCGGCCGACACGCCGCGATCGTGGCCCGGTGCCGCGCGGAGCAGCCAGGCATCGTCACCCTCCGCACCCGGTTCGGTGGGGAGCGCATCCTCGACATGCTCGTGGGTGAGCAGCTCCCGAGGATCTGCTGATGCACGAGCTGTCCATCACCCGGAACGTCGTGGCGCTCGTCGCCGAGCGGGCGCGCGGCCGGAAGGTCACGCGGGTGACGCTCGCGATCGGCCGGCTGTCCGGGATCGAGGCCGAGGCGGTGCGGTTCTGCTTCCCGATGGTCGCCGCCGCGACCCCGGTGGAGGGCGCGGAGCTGGTGATCGACCAGGTGGCCGGCCGCGGGGCGTGCACCGCGTGCGAGCGCGAGCTCGAGCTGGACGCGCCGGTCGCGACGTGTCCGTGCGAGCGGCGGGAGCGGGTGAAGATCGTCGCCGGAGAGGAGCTCCTTGTCCGGTCCATGGAGGTGTCGGGTGTGTAGGACCTGCGGCTGCTCGGGTGGGGTGCCGATGGCGACGGTGGAGGACGCGTCGGGTCGCGTGCTCCAGGTGATGGGGGTGCTCGACCCCGCGCCGGGCGGGCTGATCGCGACCCACGTCCACGGCCACTCCCATGGCCATGACCACGACCACGACCACGACCACGACCACCCGCCGGCCGAGCTGGTCGAGCTCGAGACCCGGATCCTCGCCACGAACGAGCGCCTGGCCCAGCGGAACCGCGCGTGGCTGGGGGAGCGGTCGATCGTCGCGCTCAACCTGATGAGCTCGCCCGGGTCCGGCAAGACCACCCTGCTCGAGCGCACCCTGCGCACGCTGGATCGGCGGTGCTCGGTGCTCGAGGGCGATCAGGAGACCTCGCGCGACGCCGACCGGATCCGCGCGACCGGCGCGGCCGTGGTGCAGATCAACACCGGCCAGGGGTGCCACCTCGAGGCGCAGATGGTGTTCCAGGGCCTGGAGGCGCTGGCGCCGCCGCCGTCGTCGGTGCTGTTCATCGAGAACGTGGGCAACCTGGTGTGCCCCGCGCTGTTCGATCTCGGCGAGGCCGGTCGGGTCGTGCTGTTCTCGGTGACCGAAGGGGAGGACAAGCCCGAGAAGTACCCCCACATGTTCCGCAGCGCCGATCTGGTGCTGCTCACCAAGATCGACCTGCTGCCGTACCTCGATTTCGACGTGGACCGGGCGCTCACCGCGATCCGGTCCGTCAACGCCCACGCCCCGGTCCTCCGGGTCTCCGCCCGCTCGGGTGAAGGCCTCGAGTCCTGGCTCGATTGGATCCGCGCCCAGGGGCGCGGCTCGGAGTCCACATGACCACCCTCGAAGACCTGTCGGCCCGGATGGATCGGCTCGAAGGGACCCTCGGCCGCTTGACCACCTTGCTCGAGGATCGCCTGGCGCCCACGTTGCCCGAGCGGGCGGCGAGCCGCGCGACCGCCGAGCTGTCGGCGGTGCACGGGTCCGACCCGTTGGCCGACCGGATGTCGGAGCTGATGGTGCAGCTCGGCGACCCCGAGACGCTCGGGTCGCTGACCCGGCTGATCGCGCTCGCGCCGAAGCTCGAGTACGCGGCGTACCTCGCCGCGGCCGGGCCAGAGCTCCTCGAAGACGCGCTCGCCACCACCCAGGATCGGATCCGCGCGCTCGGCCTCGACCCGGCCGACGTCGACCACCGGGTCCGGCGCGCGTCCGAGACGTTGACCGAGTGGACCGAAGGTCGGACGCTGCAGGTCCTCAAGCGGTTCTCCGCGCTCCTGCCGAGCTGCCTGCCGATGGCGGAGGCGGCGGCGGAGGCGGTGCGGCTGCGGACCGAGCACGAGGGCCAGGCCGAGCTCCAGGAGCGGATGGTCGAGGGGCTGCTGCAGCTGTCGGATCCCGAGACCCAAGAGGCGCTGATCCGGATCGCCGGCCTGGCGCCGAAGCTCGAGTACGCCGCATACTTCGCCGCCGCCGGCCCGGAGCTGCTCGAGGAGGCGATGGAGCTCGCCCGCACGAAGGCGGCGGAGCACCAGGTGGACCCGCGCGTGCTCGCGCACCGGCTGTCGCAGGCCACCGACCTGCTCATCGTGTACACCGGCGCCGATCAGGTCGACCTGCTGCGCCAGATCGGCCACCGGTCCCCGCACCTCGCGCCGGTCCTGCGGGCGTCCACGGCGGTGCTCGAGCAGCGCGCCGCGATCGAGGGGAAGGAGGGGCTGGAGGAGCGGCTGTACGAGGCGCTGCTCGAGCTGTCCGACCCGGAGACGTTGGCGTCGGTGACCCGGTTGGCGGCGCTCGCGCCGAAGCTCGAGTACGCCGCGTACTTCGCGTCGGCCGGGCCCGAGCTGCTCGAAGAGCTCACCGACGGGGTGCGCGCGTGGGCCGCGGATCGGGGCGTCGCCGGGGTGGACGCGCGAATCGAGGCTGGGCTGGACGCGCTCGTGACCTTGTCGACCCCGGCCACGCTGAAGGGCCTGGCGGGGGTGTCGGCGATCCTCGCGTCGATCCCCGACAGCGACGAGGGCGCGGGCTCGCTGCAGCGGATGATGACGCGGCTGCCGCGGATGGAGCACACCCTGGGGCAGGTGGAGCGCACGCTCGACATGCTCGATCGCGCGTCGACCCGGGCGGGCATCGGCACGATCGAGGACCTCGAGGGCCCGGCGACGGCCGGCCTCGACCTGCTCAAGATCGCGACCGAGCCGGGGACGATGAAGGCGCTGGAGACGGTGATCGGGCTCGCGCCGGACCTGGTCCGCCTGGTCGGGCCGTTCATGCGTCAGCTGGGCGAGATCGACGAGGGGACCCTCGGCAAGGCGCTGCAGTTCCTCACGTCGCGCGAGACGCTGGAGCTCGCGGCGTTGCTGCACGACCGCACGCCAGCCCTGCGCGCGCTGCTCGAGGCGGCCGACCTCGATCCGTCCACGCTGGCGCTGCTCAAGGCGACGAACGAGGCCGCCGCCGCCGCCGTCGCCACCCCGACCGAGCCCGTCGGTCTGTTCGGGCTGCTGCGGGCCTTGGGCGATCCGCAGGTGCAGCGGACCCTCGGGTTCGGGGTCAACCTGTCGCGCGCGCTGTCGTCGCGGGTCACCGACCTCCGCCGCCTCGAAGGGGCGCCCTGAACAGCCGCGCACCTCCTCGGTAGCCGGGGGGTGCGTTTCACGGGTGAAACGTGCGACCGCGCGGTCAGAACGGGTACGGCCCGCGCCAGGCCGAGCAGTCTTCCACCGGCGCCCGGAACGGCCCATCGAGCACCCCGCCCCCGGGGAGGGTGACCGCGAGCACGCCTCGCACCTCGTGTGCGTCCGAGGTGGGGTCCACCTGCACCGAGCCGCCGAGCTCGAGGTTGTGTGAGTCCCCCCGCCCCGGCTCCCAGGTCCACACCTTCACGATGTTGCCCCGGCCGAACGTCCGCGTGCCCTCCCGCGGCAACCCGGTCAGGAACCACGCGCCGTACGCGCCCTCGTGCAGCCCGTCGGGCTGCGGGTCACACCCGATCGACGGCGCGACCTGCAACAGGAGCAGGTCGACCGGCTCGCGCTCCATCCCGCGCACCCCGGCCAACACCCGCGCGTAGGTGAACGTGCCGTCGTAGTCGCTGCCATCGAGCCCGCGGAGGGCGTACCGCACCGACGAGGGGCCCGCGCCGCTCCGGCGGCTGGGACCGGGGCAGGGGGTGGGCGTCGCGACCGCGGTACCGGTCACTGCCACCCGCTCTCCCGCCAGGTCGAGCGTGGCCACGAGCGCGTCTCCGTCGGCCTCGAACCGGATCTCACCCGACAGCGGTCGGGTCGTGGTTCCGCGCTCGCTGTCGAACACCCCGTCGGCGGGATGCGGCCCCGCCATGAGGTCCGCCGCGCTCCAGCCCGGCAGGTACACCAG
>JBEBJC010000899.1:0-3730 GCA_040080105.1 Myxococcota bacterium | reverse complement strand
GCCTCGATCCATGCCCGCGCGTTGTTCGGGACCGCGAGCGTACTCCCGCTCCGCGTCGCCCACCCCGCCTCGACCAGCCGGAGCAGCCGCTCTGCAGCGTCGTCGCCGACCGCCGCCTCCGCCGCGCCGATCGGCAGCGCTGCCCGCACACACGCCAGCCGGGCCGCCGCGGTTCGGAGCTCGGTGGGGAGCCGGTCCCAAGCGCTGGCGAGCGCCGCCGCCAAGCTGGTCCGCGGGTCCTTGAGCAGCGCCAACCGCTGCTCCCCGAGGCGGTTCACCAGCTCCCCGGGGGGCATCAGGCGGAGCAGGCGCGCTGCCAGCGTCAGCGCGAGCGGGTTGCCGTCGAGCGCGCGCGCGAGGGCGGAGGCGGCCGGGTCGGCCCGGTCGAGCGGCAGGCCGGACCGCTCGGCCAGCAGCGCGATCGCTTCGCCCTCGGGCAACGGGTCGAGCCAGACCACCGCGCACCGATCGAGCGGGAGCCGCGAGCCGGCCGTCACCAGCCAACGCGCGAGCGGCGCCGCTGCGCGCCACTGGTCCACGAGCTCCACCCCGCGGGGGTCGTGGTCCAGATCGTCCACCACGATCAAGGTCGGGCCGAGGGCGGCGAGCGCCAACGACACCGAGTTCGGATCGGCGACCCCGACGCCCAGGGCCGCGGCCATCGACCCGACGAGCCCGCGGTCCGCGTCGACCGCGAGCCACCGCCGCGCGCCGCCGCGACTTGGAGCTCGGCTCGCCGCCGTCCGCCCCGATCCCGGCGGACCCGCCACCAGCACCGCGCCGAACGCGTCGAGGCCGCGGTCGATCGCCTCCGCCACCCCCCGGCGCTCGGTGACCTCGGCGGGCACGGCTTCGACCGCGGCGGCCAGTCGATACCCGCGGCGGGGCACGGTCTGCAGCACCTCGGACCCGAGCACCCGGCGCAGTCGGCTCACCGTCCGCGACAGCGACCCGTCCTCGACCGTCACGTCGGGCCACAGCCGCTCCAGCAGCTCGTCGCGGGTGAACAGGCGCCCCGGGTGGCCGCACAACAACACCAGCAGCGCCCACGGCTTGGCCTGGAGCTCGAGCACGCGCCCGTCCGCGCGCAGCTCGCCGGCGTCCTCGTCGAGCTCGAACCGGCCGAATCGAACCACAAGCGCCACCCGGTCCTCCTGGGGCCGTCAGCGGTCGTCGGGTCCGGGTCGGACCCGCGTCCCGCCACACCCTACGTGGCGGCGGTCGAGTTGTCGATCGCGTCGCTCCGCGCGGTCCGAAGCTGGTCCGAGTTCGGTCAGACCGCGGTCACGTGTCGGCGCGTGGGGTGGGTGAGTCTGGCGGCGGAGGGAACATGGGCCTCTGGATGACCTTGTTGAACGTCGCGAGCGCGCAGGACGTGTACGGCGTGAACCTGTACCGTTCGTCCCCGAATCCGTGCACCACGCTGGTGGCGCAGTTCACCCACAGCTCCTCGGTGATCACCGACCGGTTCTACGTGGACCTGTTCCGCGGTCGGCCGGCGCCGCCGGCGTTCGGGGAGTGGGGTGACCTGTGGTTCGACATCGACCGAGTCGGCGACGACGTCTACGTCGACGGTACACGCTTGCCGCGCTGGACAAATCCGCGCGACGTGAGCCCTGGGGACGAGATGTGGTTCCTGCGGGACGTCGGGTACGTGTACCACAACATCGACAGCACCTCGCAGACCTGGACCGTGAAGTTGTACACCCAGCTGTACGACGGCGAGTGGTGGGACGTGATCGTGAACACCGACGCGATCCTCCCCGAGACCAGCTACACCAACAACTGGGACGAGGTCGCGACCGGCTGCACCGACTGACCCTGTCCACGTTCACGGGCCGCTCCGCCGCTCCCCCACCCGGTGAACGGGTCGAGGGGCGGGGCGGAGCGCGCCCCCGCGCGTTTCGCCGACCTCCCACGCCACCGACGCCCGCCTCGGCGGGACGGAGTTCCTCATGGTGCTCATCAACTTGGTTACGTCGACCGCTTCTTTTGCCGCGTCGCCCGATCTGTTCAGCATCGACGACTTCGACACGTACTTCTACTGCGAGGGCTGGCCGGGCCCTGGCGTGTGGATCGGCATCTTCGTCGGCAACAGCCAGAACGTCGCGTCCCGTGGGTTCTGGGTGGACGTGTTCCAGGATCTCCCGGCGGCCCCGGTCCCCGGCCAGCTGAGCGACAACTACGAGTGGGTCACCGGCATCGGGGCGCGGAACAGCGCCTCGTGGAGCGACTGGGTCTACTTCCAGCTCGACGCCGAAGACGGCTGGTCGGGCTGGGTCGACGTGTCGATCGACTCGACCCGGGCGATCTCCGAGACCAACGAGGGGAACAACATCATGTCGAAGTTCATCGTCGTCGACTGTTGAGCGGCTCCTGCGAGCCCGCTGCTCGAAGTGCAGGGCGCGGTGCGCCTCGGGTATCGTGGCGCGATGTGGCTCGCGACGCTGGCACTCCGCGCAGAAGCGTTCCACGGGGTCCGCCTGGTGGATCCCGACGGCGCGCCGTTCGGCTGTGTGGACCTGGAGACGGTGAACCACCTGCGGTTCCGGACCGACGACGACGGCGTGGCCGCGATCGACGAGCCCGGGCTGATGGGGGAGCCGGTCTGGCTCACCCCGTTCGGGCCCACGGTCGAGGCCCCGGTCGACTGGCTCGGGATCCCCGGGTTCCAGGTGGTGTTGACCGAGGGTGAGCAGGACACCGTCGTGCTGGACCGGATCGCGCCCGAGGCCGACTGCCCGCTCGACGATCTGTCGACCCGCCTGCAGGCCCACGGCACCCCGATCCCGAGCGACACCCACGAGCTCGACGTGATCGACCGCCAGACCGGCCGACCGGTCCCGGCGGTGCGCCTCACGGCGCTGGGGCGCGAGTGGTGGACGGACAACGGCGGCCGGGTGGCGTTCTTCGAGCTGGACGGGATGGACGAGACCGTGCGGTTCGAGGTCTGGACCCACGGCTACACCCACGACCCCGGCTATGTCGACCTGGTGCCGGTCCCCGGCGCGGTGACCACGATCGAGCTCGACCGGGTCAACCTCGCGGAGCGGCTGGTGCGGCTCACCGGCGGGGGCACCTGGGTCGACACCGTCCGGCTCGGCCTGCCGACCCCGCTGGCCGAGCCGCTGCTCGACGGGGAGGTGCTCGGGCAGGACACCGCCCACGCGGTGGAGTGGCGCGGCGGGCTGTTCTGGCTGTGGGGCGACACCAACGTCCCGTCGTACCCGCTGGGGAACTTCCACACCACCGGCGCGCTGGCCCCGCTCGACCCGACCCCGGAGGACGGCGTCGACCTGGAGTACCTGGTGGACGCCGCCGGGTACCCGCGCGGGATCGCCCCGACCTTCCCGGAGGGTCCGGTGTGGCTGTCCGGGCTGGTGGCGCTGGACGACGAGGAGCTGTGGGCCACGTTCGTGAACGTACGGGCCGACTTCACCCCGCTGCACGACGGGATGGTGCGGTGGAGCGACGCCCGACAGCAGTTCGAGCTGGCGGTCGAGTACGACGACGCCACGGTGATCCGCCCCGGGGGCCCCGCGTTCCGGTTCGACGGGCCCGACGGGAGCTGGGTGATGTACCGGAACCTGGCCCGAGCGCCGGCGGACCGCGAGTCCCTCGCCGACCCGTCGACCTACCAGTCGTACACCCCGCTGCACGACGGGATGGTGCGGTGGAGCGACGCCCGACAGCAGTTCGAGCTGGCGGTCGAGTACGACGACGCCACGGT
>JBEBJC010000898.1:0-3750 GCA_040080105.1 Myxococcota bacterium | reverse complement strand
GCCACGCCCGGGTGTCGCGCACGAGGTGCACCCGCGCGTCGGTCGGCAGCGCCCGATCGAGGGTGATGGTGCGGGCGTGCTCGTCGATCGCGACCACCCGGTGGACGTCGTCGGGCTCTCGCCCGGTGATCCACAGGCCGAACCACTGCCCGGTCGGCGGCCCGTCGGCGCCGGGGCCGAGCTGCGCGCGCAGCACCGACAGCGCGGGTCGGTGGTCGATCTCGTGCACCACCACGCCCGACGCGCGGGTCACCACCCGCTCGGGCGGGTACGGGTCGACCCCGCCGCGGCCCACCGCGCCGACCGCGAGGTACTCGCCGGCGAACGCCACCGCCGCCACCTCGCCCGACGACGGGTCGCTGCCGACGACGACCCAGCCGCGGCCGTCCTCGGAGGTCGCGAGCCCGGCGACCACCGTGACCGACGGGCCGAGCGCGTCGGTCAGGCCGCGGGTCAGCTCGGCGGTGCGCACCTCGCGCGCCCGCCCGACCACGAACACGACCCGGAGCGCCGCGGCTTGGCGCTGCAGCGCGCTCGCGAGCCGCCGACCGGCGTCGTACGACCGCGCAGGGTCGTCGACCGGGACCCGCGCGGTGACGATCTGGGTCCGCGCGAACCGCGCCACGGTGACCGACAGGGAGGTCTGCCCCGGGGCGCTCCACCCGAGCACGTGCGCCCGCGGGTAGGTGCGGCGCAGGGTGCGGGTGAGCTCCGGGTGCGGCGGGCCGCCGCCCACCGCGAGCACCACGGTCCGCTCGGAGTCGAGCTGGCCGTTGCCCGCGCGCTCCCACCCGGTGCCCGGCAGGTGGGCGAACGTCTCGACCACCACCGACCGAGGCGCGAGGGACGGCGCGGGGGCGGGCGTGGGCGCGGGCCGGTTCCCGTCGGACTGGACCCGCCCCACCACCGCGACGGTCGACTCCGACAAGGTGGTCAGCGTCATGGTGTGGTTCTGCAGCGACGCCCGCCCCTGGCCCGCCGACAGCTCGCCGTACGCGTAGAACCCGACGATCGAAGCCCGCGGCAGGCGACCGCTCACCGCCAGCATCTCGTCGGCGGTGCGCGCGCCCAGCACCG
This sequence comes from Myxococcota bacterium, assembly GCA_040080105.1. Taxonomy (GTDB): domain Bacteria; phylum Myxococcota_A; class UBA796; order UBA796; genus JACKER01. Next base: position 2,673 of record JBEBJC010000898.1, on the reverse strand, counting down.
ACCGTCGCCCCATCCCGCTCACGGCGATCGCGAGCTGGTCCGACTCGGCGGCCGAAGCGCCGGTGGCGGCCGCCGCGTCCTGCGCCGACTCGACCAGCCGCCCCCACTCCGCCCGCATCAACGTGGCGACGCTGGACTCGGGCACGTCGCCGGCGAACGTGAGGCTCCGCTCGCGCTCGTCCACCGACACCAGCGTGCGGAACAGCACCTCGTCGTGGCCGTCGTGGCCCACCTTGCGCACGGCGAGCGGGAACGGCAGGGCCGAGCCCGGCAGCTCGGCGGCCTTGGTGCCGAGGTCCTCCTGGTACACGTCGAGCGCGGGTCGGCCGTCGAGCTCGTGCACCACCGCGCCCACGCTGCGGGTGACCCGGTGCTCCGGGCCGAACGGCTCCCACCCGCCGCGCGAGCCGTGCCCGGCCACCAGGTGGTTGCCGCACAGCCCGGCCGCAACCACCCGCCCGCTGCGCAGCTCGCCGTCGAACAGCAGCCAGGTCTTGCGGAACCGGCTGCCGTCGCCCGCGAGCCCTCCGGCCAGCTGCACGTCGGGGGGGAGCGCCTCGCACAGCCCGGCGACCAGCTCGGCGCCGTCGACCTTCGGGCCCTCGGTGAGCACGAACGCCACCCGCAGGTCGGCGCACTGCAGGCCCGCCGCGAGCCGGTGGCCGGCCTCGCGCGAGTCGGCCACGTCGCGCAGGTCGGCCGAGGCGAGGACCACCTCGGTGTGGACGAACCGCGCGACCGCCACGGTGAGGATGCCGTCGCGGACCTCCCCGCCGATGATCTCCCCCGCCCCCGAGCAGCCCAGCACCTTCGACCGCGGGAACGCCGCCGACAGCTCGAACAGCGGGGCGCGGTTCTCGGCGAACTCGGGGGAGCCGAACACCAGCACCAGGGTCCGCGGCGAGTCGAGCTCGATCGGCAGCGGCTCCGACCACGAGCGGGTGCGCAGGTCGTAGGTGGTGGTGCGGATCGACAACTTCGCGTCGGGGTCGGCGCCGCGGGTGGCCTCGCCGAGCGTGACGAGCAGCAGATCCGGCGCAGACTCGGGCGGGTCGGGGACCTGCAGCGAGTCGCCGTACAACCCGACCGCGACCACCACCCCGGCGGGCGCGTCGGCGTCGCCGGCCACCCACACGTCGATGCCCTCGGGCTGCTCGGCGGCGATCGCCACGTTCGGCAGGGCCAACCGCAGCTCCGCGACCAGCTGGTCGAGCTCGTGGCTCGCGCCGAGCACCATCAGCGCGCGCAGGTCCTCGCGGCCGTGGGGGGCGAGCGCCCGCAGGATCCGCTGCGACGCGGTCCGGTCGGTCGCCGGCACCGACACGCTCGCCACCCGCGCTTGGTCGAACGACGCGACGGTGACGGTGAGGTCGGTCATCGACGCGTTGCTCGCCCCGCAGCCCACCACCACCCCGAGGGGATACGCGCGCCGCAGCGCGTCGATCGCCACGTCGGACCGGGCGCCGATCGCGAGCACCAGCGTGCGCTCGGAGTCCACCTGCGGGAGCGGACCCGACCACGTGCCGGCCGCCACGTCGTAGGTCAGCGGGTGGAGCTCCATGCGTCCTCCGAAGTGGGCGAGCGCGTGCACCTGTTCACCCGGTCATTCCCGGTCGCGCGCCCCGACGTTCGAACCGGCAGCGTAGAGCATCCGAACGCCGCCTGAGCAGCACATCGTGGAACTTGGCGTCGGCCGGCGGTTCTCTGTGGTTGGGGTCGGGAGGCCCCGCGGGTCGGCGGGTCGCTGGCCGTGGCGGTCATTCGGGCCGCCCCCCGCCGGTCACCCGGGCGAGCACCAGGGTGATGTCGTCGGTGCGCGGCCGGCCGGCGCGCAGGGCGTCGAGCTCGGCCAGGATCCCGTCCCGCATCTGCCGCGGGTCGGCGTGGTTCTGGGCGGCGAGCACCGCGCGGAGGCGGCGCTCGCTGAACCTCGCTCCGGACGGATCGTCGAACTCGACCATCCCGTCCGAGTACAGGCACAACACGTCGTCGGGGCGGGTCGGCCAGGTGACGTACTCGCAATCCGACCCTTCGGTCGCGCCGAGCGGGCTGCCGCGCGCCACGATCGGGTGGATCTCGCGTCCGGGGACCGACGAGTCCGGTCCGCGGATCAGCAGCGGCAGCCGGTGGCCTGCGTTGGCCAACACCATCTCGCCGCGGTCCGGGTCGAACAGGCCGCCGGCGAGGGTCAACATCAGCTGGCCCCGACCCATCGCGTGGACCACCCGGGCCGCGTGGTCGAACAGCGTGCCGAGGGTGCAGTCCGGGAGGTTCCGCCCGAGCTCGAGCGCGCCGCGCACCGCCGCGGCGATCACGGTCGACGGTACGCCGTGGCCGGTCACGTCGCCGACCAGGACCGCGACCCGCGGCGAAGATCCGATCGGCAGGGCGACCCAGAAGTCGCCGCCGCAGCTGCCCGCCGCGCGGGTCGAGCCGGCCACGGTGAGGTCGGGCCCGAGCCACACGTCGGACGCCGGCAGCACCATCCGCTGCGCCTCGACCAGCTCGACCTGCATCCGCCGGTCCTGGTGCACCGCCCGCAGCGAGCTGCCGAGCGCGTCGAGCATCGACAGGAACCCGCGGTTCAGCGCGCGCGAGGCCCGCACCGTGGCGGCCTCCCCGTCGGTGAGCTCGTCGCTGTCGAGCAGGCCCGTGACGTGGTCGGTCCACTCG
>JBEBJC010000897.1:0-3751 GCA_040080105.1 Myxococcota bacterium | reverse complement strand
CCTCCAGCAGGTGGCGCACGAACGAGGCGCGCGCGCGCCGCATCACCACCAGCAGCCGCTCGTTCAGCGTGGCGCCGCGCGAGGCCGGCAGCGACTCGTACGGGTCGAGGATGCTGCCGCCGCCCGGGCCCACGATCGGGTCGATCGCGGTCGCGAGGTTGGGGCCCGTGCTGAGGCCGCTCGCGAGCAGCGCGGCGGTGTCGTCGGTGGACTCGCGCTGGAACTGGTCGTAGCCCTGGGCGTTGTTCCAGCTGTCGGACAGCCAGTCGTTCGACGACACCAACATCGAGTGCCACCCGAGCTCCCCGAGGCGGGCCGCGAGGGTGCGCCGGCCGAGCGGGATCGGCGTGCGATCGGCGTTCAGGTCGGCGAGCCACCCGGTATCCTCGTTCAGCCGGCCCTCGAGCGTGCAGGTGGTCGAGCCGTACGTCCAGTCGCTGCACTGCTGGTGATCGTCGAACGCCACGCCGGTGGCGAGCAGCGACGCGAGGAATGGGGTGCGCACCTCGCCGTCGGTGGCGTACCGGTCGACGTGGTCGCGCCGGGTGGTGTCGATCGAGATCATCAACACGTTGCGCAGCGGGCCCGGCACGTACGGCGTCCCCGAGTCGCGCGGCGAGGGGGGGGTCGGCGACGGCGCAGGCCGCACCGGCACCTCGGCGGGTCGACACGCGAGCCAGACAGACACGAGCACAACGGGTTGTACCGCGCCCTCGGGCTCACGGCACCGAGATCACCACGTAGCTGGTCACCAACAGGCCCTGTCCTTCGTCGGTGACCAGGGACACGCCGTCGGAGGTGGCCAGGGCCGGGGTGGACAACGTGCCCCCGAGCGGGTCGACGCTGCGCACGTGAGCGACCGTACCCGGGGGCAACGTCGTCGGGACTCGAACGGCGATCGGAGTGGCGCTGTGGGCGTCGAACGGGTGCAGCGCGAACACGTCGAGCACGAGCTCACCACCCAGGTCGGGCCAGGCCGGGACGTACTCGTCCGGGATCCGCGCCGCGGCTACGTCGTCGAACGACTGCAGGATCGCCAACGTCAGGTCGGCGCGGCTCATCGTGAGCTCGAGGCCGTCCCCCGCGGCGAACGTCTGCGGGTCGTCGGACTCGGGGCCCCACGGCACCCCGTCGGGCAGCTCGGGCGCGTACAACACGCCCACGTCCACCGCGGCGGAGCCCACGATGGTGGCCGGCTCGAGCGCCTCGCCGCGACGGGGGTCGGCGGTGAGATCCTCGGCGACCTTCAGCGCCAGCACCTGGTCCGGCGGGGTGGTGAACCAGAACACGCCGTCGGGGTCGGTGAAGGTGGACTGGCAGGTGGTCGCGGTGCACGCGAGCACCTGGACCGACGCGATCGGCGCCCCCGACGCCCCGATCACCGCGCCGCCGACCCCGGGGCCGTCCGGCAGATCCGCGCCGGTGTCCCCGGTGGCCGCGCCGGTGTGCCCGGTGTCCGTGTCGGCGTCGCTGTCGGTGTCCGCGTCGCTGTCGGTGTCGGTGTCCGCGTCACTGTCCGCGTCGCTGTCGCTGTCGCTGTCGGCGTCGGCGTCGGCGTCCGACCCGACCGGGGGCTTGCCGGTGTCCGTGCCGGACCCGTCCCCGCCACATCCCCCGACCAGGGTCAGACAGACCCAGACACACGTCGACCACCACCGGCTCGTCACGGCGTTCCCCCTCGGCGGTCACCCACCGCTCGGTAGTCGCCGGACCCGCCGGAAAGGATCCGACTAATCGGCGCCGGTGTCCGCCAACGCCCGCTCGGGCACCGCGAGCGCGCGGGAGAACCCGAACCGGACCTTCAGCGTCAGGTCGTGCTCGTCGATCACCAGGTCGAGGTCTTCCACCCCGAGCTGCATCCGCAACGGGCCGCCCATCGGTCCGACCATCTCCTCGACCTGGTCCCGCCGGAGGATCGGGATCGGGTTCACCCGCGGCAGCTGTTGCTCCAACAGGTACTCGGCGAGGCGGGCCACCACCGCCATCGTCGCCGACTCGCCCAGGTGCACCTCCAGGTCCTGCAAGGTGCCGATCACCGCTCGGTGGGCGGGGTCGTAGTGGACGTCTCCCAGCGCGACCGACGCGCCGAGGCGGCGCTCGATCCGGAACGGGAGCTCCACGTTCTCGTTCAGCAGGTGCAGCGTACCCTCGGCCACACCCTTCACGAACGCGTCGGCGCCGACCTTCTGGCGGGAGTACCTCAGCTCGGTCCCGAGCTGATCGAGCTCGACCCGCCACTCGCCTTCGACCCGCACCAGGTCGTTCAGGCGACGGTACAGCCCCGGCTTCCGCGCGACCCACATCTTGCGCGCGCGGTCGCGCGCCCGCACCAGCAGCGCGGGCGGCCGACGGTCGGGCAACAGGCCGGCCACCCGGTCGCGCACGCCGAGCTGGCGCAGCAGCTGGCGGGTGTTCCGCACCACGTCGAACCGGTCGCCGGCGAGCCGGACGGGCAACGCTGCCGACAGCAGCTCGTTCCACAGCTCGCGCGACAACGACAGCGTCAGGTGCGGGTGGGAGGCCATACCGAAGTCTACCCCACACCGCGCGACCGTCCGGTTTCGGCTAGAAGATCTCGGTGTCGCGGAAGAAGTACGCGATCTCGATCTTGGCGTTGTCGGCGCTGTCCGAGCCGTGGACCGCGTTCTCGCCGACCGAAGCCGCGTACAGCTTGCGCAGGGTGCCCTCGGCCGCGTTCGCCGGGTTGGTGGCGCCCATCAGGTCGCGGTTGCGGGTGACCGCGCCCTCGCCCTCGAGCACGATCACGACACACGGGCCCGAGCTCATGAACTCGCACAGCTCACCGAAGAACGGCCGCTCCTTGTGCACCGCGTAGAACCCCTCGGCCTCGCGGCGCGACAGGAACGTCTTGCGGATCGCCGCGATCCGCAGGCCTTCCTGTTCGAACCGGGCGACGATCTTCCCGACGTAGTTCTTCTTGGTGGCATCCGGCTTGATGATCGACAGGGTGCGCTCGACGGCCATGTTCACTCCCACTCCCGAGGGACGCCACAGTTAACCGCCGGCCGCGGTCAGCGCAGCCACCGTGCGCCGCGGGACCCGGCCGCGGCGGTCCGAGGCGGCGATCAACAAGATCACCCGGTCCTGCACCGCGATCGCCTGCGCCTGGGGCGCCACGAACCCGTTGAACAGCACCGCGAACGCGAGCGGCTCCCCATCTGCGTTCGACACGTACCCGACCAGGTTGCGGACCCCGGACATCGAGCCCGTCTTCGCACGCAGCCGACCGTCGACCGGGGTGCCCACGAGCCGGGTGGCGAGGGTACCGTCGCGCCCCGCCACCGGGAGGAGCTCGATCAGTTCGGCTCCCCACGGCTGCACCGCGACCCAGGTCGACACCCGCGCCAGCGCGTCGGCGGACAGCAGCGAGTACCGGGACAACCCGGACCCGTCCACCAGGCGTGCCTGCTCGGCCGGGACACCGGAGTCGACCAGCAACGCGGTGATCCGGCCGTCCGCCACCCCGGGCTCGCGCGGGGAGACCGTGTCGAGCGCGCTGCGCAGGCACTCGGCGTACAGGTTGTCGCTCGCGCCGAGGGTGTGGCGCACGAGGTCGCGCAGCGGTGGCGACGCCAGCTCGACCAGCTCCACCACGTCCGGCGCAGGCCCGACCATCGGTGGCCCGTCGACCGCGATCCCGGCCGCGACCAGCGCGCGGGTGACCTCGGACGCGAGGCACGCCGGCGGATCGACGAGCGGCGATCCCACCCCCGCCCGCGCCTCACACGCC